>JAQGJY010000051.1 GCA_028290325.1 Tardiphaga sp. | reverse complement strand
GCTGGCGTCGCGCCTGAGACAGGCCGGCGCGCGGCTGGTGCTGCCGAAGGACGAGGCGCCCGGACTGGCGATGGGACTCGGCGGCGTCGGCATCTCGCTCCAGGATCTGGCGCAACTCTATGCCGGACTCGCGCGGGGTGGTGCGGCGCTGCCGTTACAGGACTTCGCCGGCGAGGCGCCGCGCGAGGCTTTGCGGCTGCTCGACGAGGTCGCGGCGTGGCAGGTCGGCAGCGTTCTGCTGGGCACGCCGCCGCCGGACAATGCCGTGCACCACCGCTTGGCCTTCAAGACCGGCACCAGCTACGGCTACCGCGACGCCTGGTCGCTCGGCTACGACGGCCGCATGACGATCGGTGTCTGGGTCGGCCGGCCCGACGGCGCGCCAGTCCCCGGTCTCGTCGGCCGCACGGCGGCCGCGCCGATCCTGTTCGATGCCTTCGCCCGGTCCGGGAAACTGCCGGCCGCCTTGCCGAAGCCGCCGCGCGGCGCGCTGATCGCATCCAACGCGAAATTGCCGCTGCCCCTGAAACGTTTTCGTCCCGCTGGCGATCTGGTCAGCGTCGGTCGTGAGCAAGCGCTCAAAATTCAGTTTCCGCTGAGCGGTTCACGCATCGAGGCGAGCGGCGAGGGCGCGCCGGCCATGACGGCGCTGCCGGTCAAGGTCGCCGGCGGGGTGTTGCCGATGACGCTGCTGGTCAATGGCATCGCGGTCGGCGACCTCGATATGCGCCGCCAAAGGCTGATCGAGCCGCCCGGGCCCGGCTTCGTCCGGCTCACCGTCATGGACGCCGCGGGCATGGCGGACACAGTCGTCGTGAGAATTCAGTAGTGATGCGCCAAGCGGTTGTCGCAGCGTCGGTTTCAGCGTAAGCGGACTTTATGGCCGAGACCTATGCACGCCCCCGGTTTGGTGAACCGCGACAGCCGAAAAACCGGGTCAATCCGGGCAAAGGGCTCGTCACGGTGCTCGATCGCGTGTCCGTCAGCAATGGCCGCGCCGTGGCGTTCCTGGTGCTGTGCGGGCTGCTGCTGTTCCTGCCGGGATTTTTCACGATTCCGCCGATTGATCGCGACGAGGCCCGTTTCGCGCAGGCCACCAAGCAGATGGTCGAGAGCGACGATTTCATCGACATCCGGTTTCAGGATGAGGTCCGCTACAAGAAGCCGGTCGGCATCTATTGGCTGCAAGCGGCGACCGTCGAAACCGCGTCGGCGCTCGGCGTGCCGCGCGCGCAGGTGCGCATCTGGCTCTATCGCGTGCCGTCGCTGATCGGTGCGATCGGCGCGGTGCTGATGACCTATTGGACGGCGCTGGCCTTCGTATCGCGCCGCAGCGCGGTGATCGCGGGACTGATCCTTGCGAGTACGGTTCTGCTCGGCGTCGAGGCACGGCTGGCCAAGACCGACGCGATGCTGCTGTTCGCGGTGGTCGCAACCATGGGTGCGCTTGGCCGGGTGTACATGTCGTGGCAGCGCGGCGAAGACCCGGTGCGGCCGGACTGGGTTGCGCCGGCGATTTTCTGGACGGCGATCGCCGGCGGCATCCTGCTCAAGGGGCCGCTCATCTTGTTGTTCGTCGGCCTCACGGTCGGCGCGCTGGCATTGCTCGATCGCACCGCGGTTTGGCTGTGGCGCCTGCGCCCGGCCTGGGGCCTGCCGTGGCTGGCGCTGCTGGTGCTGCCGTGGTTCGTCGCGATCTTTCTGCGCGCCGGCGACCAGTTCTTTGCCGATTCGCTCGGCGGCGACATGCTGAGCAAACTCGCGGGCGGGCAGGAGTCGCACGGCGCGCCGCCCGGCCTGTATTTCCTGCTGTTCTGGGTGACGTTCTGGCCGGGCGCCGGGCTCGCCGGCATGGCCGCGCCGGCAATCTGGCGGGCACGCCGCGAACCCGGCGCGCAATATCTGCTGGCATGGCTGCTGCCGTCGTGGATCGTGTTCGAACTGGTGATGACCAAGCTGCCGCATTACGTGCTGCCGCTCTATCCCGCGATCGCGATCCTCGTCGCCGGCGCGCTGGAGCGTCGCGTGTTGTCGCGCGGCTGGCTGGCCAAAGGCGCGGCGTGGTGGTTCGCGATTCCGTTGGCGGCGTCGGTCGGCGCGATCATCGCCGCGATCATGCTGACACGGCAGCCGGTGTTTCTGGCCTGGCCCGTCATCGCCGCATCGCTGATCTTCGGGCTGTTCGCGTGGTGGATGTATGACGACAACCGCGCCGAGCGATCGTTGCTGAACGGCGTCGTTGCGGCCGGCCTTCTCAGTCTGGCGCTCTACGGCGTCATCGTGCCGGCTCTGACCCCGATATTCCCGAGCGTCGAGATCGCGCGGGCGCTGCGCAATGTGGTGTGCGTCGGCCCGCGCGCCGCATCGGCCGGCTTTCACGAGCCGAGCCTGGTCTTCATGGCCGGCACCTCGACAGTGCTGACCGATGGCTCGGGCGCTGCGGATTTCCTCGGGCAGGGAAGCTGTCGTTTCGCGCTGGTCGAGGCCAAGTCCGAACGCGTCTTTGCGCAGCGCGCCGAGGCGATCGGCCTGCGCTACAATATGGCGACGCGGATCGAGGGCTATAACTATTCGCAAGGTCGCGCGATTTCGGTCGCGGTGTTCCGCTCCGAAGGCACCGAGTGATGGCGACGCCAGCCGCCGCCGTTGCGCCGCAGGGATATTTTGCGCGACTGGGGCTTCTTGTGGCGCAAGGATTGCTGCAACTGGTCCGCCTGCCGTCGCATTCGCGGCGCGCCGAAGCCGGACGCGCCTTGGCACGTCGCACCTTGCTCCTGATGGCGGCGGCCGCGGTCGGCATCGTCGCTCTGATGTTCGTTCTCGACGCCCGCGAGATCACCTGGATGCCGCCGCGCGGCACCGCCGGCCTGTGGCCGCTGCGAATTGTGACGGAGTTCGGCAAGGGTGACTACGTCCTCGCCGCTCTGCTCATCGCGCTGGCCGTCATCGTCTTGATCGCGCCAAGACTGCGCGGCGTGGCTCATGCGACGCTGCTCGGTCTCGGCACGCGGGTGCAGTTTCTCTATCTGGCGGTGCTGCTGCCGATCCTCACCGGCGAGTTATTGAAGGTCGTGGTCGGGCGCGGGCGTCCGTTCGTCGGCGGCGAGCCCTATGCGTTTCACTTTTCGCATTTCTCCTGGTCCGAAGCCTATGCGAGCTTTCCATCCGGCCATGCCACCGCATCCTGCGCGCTGGCCTTCGCCGTCTCGGCGTTGTGGCCGCGATGGCGCGGCGTGATGATCGCCTATGCGGTCATCGTCATCGGCACCCGGCTGGTGCTGTTGGCGCATCATCCAAGCGACGTGCTCGGCGGCGCGTTGAATGGCGTGCTCGGCGCGATGGTGGTGCGTTATTGGTTCGCCGCGCGGCGGCTGGCTTTTGTCATCCGCAGCGACGGCGGCATCGTGCCGCTGCACGGACCAACGCCACGGCAGTTATCGCAAGCGGCGCGCCAGGTCTTTGCCGCCTGAAGCTATGTTTCGATTGGACCTGACGATGAGCGATTCCTTTTCAACGCTGAATGCCGCAGACCTCGGCGCGCCGCTCGTGGCGGTGTCGATCGTGGTCCCGGTCCGCAACGAGGAAGGCAACATCGCGCCTTTGATCGCGGAAATCGTCGCGGCGCTGGGCGAGCGCTGGCCGTTCGAGATCATCTACGTCAATGACGGCTCGACCGACGGCACCGCCGCCAAGCTTGGCGAGTTGATGCGCGAGCGGGACAATCTTCGCCAGATCAGGCACGCGGAATCCTGCGGCCAGTCGGCGGCGGTGCGCTCCGGCGTGCGCGCGGCGCGCGGCGACATCGTCGCGACGCTCGACGGCGACGGCCAGAATAATCCGGCGTTTCTGCCTGACCTGATCGGCGCAATCGAAACCGGCGGCGGCCGGGTCGGCCTTGCCGCGGGACAGCGCGTCGGCCGCAAGGACACCGAGTTCAAAAGGATGCAGTCGCGCATCGCCAACAAGGTCCGCAACGCGATTCTCAAGGATGGCACCCGCGACACCGGTTGCGGCATGAAGGCGTTTCGCCGCGATGTGTTCTTGTCGATGCCGTATTTCGATGGTCTGCATCGGTTTCTTCCGGCGCTGGTGCGGCGCGAGGGCTACGACATTGCTTATGTCGACGTGATCGATCGGCCGCGTCATTCCGGCGTTTCCAATTACGGTTTCTTTGACCGGCTGTGGATCGGCATCATGGACCTCTTGGGTGTGTGGTGGCTGATCCGGCGCAAGCGCGCCACGCCGGTCGCGACCGAGGTGAAATAATGCTGATTACCTACGGCCAAGCGCTCGGCGATTATCTGTTCGACGTCTTCGTCGCCAAGTTCGATTTCTGGCTTGCGTTTGGTCTGGTCGCGCAGCTCCTGTTCACCGCACGATTCCTGGTGCAATGGATTTCGAGCGAGCGCGCCGGCAACAGCGTGGTGCCGATGTCGTTCTGGTTCTTCTCGATGGCGGGCGGCATGATGACCTTGGTCTATGGCATCGCCAAGCGCGAGCCGGTCATCATTCTCGGGCAGTCGTTGGCGACGATCATCTATATCCGCAACATCATGTTGATCATCAAAAGCCGCGCCACCGGATCGAAGACACTGGCGGAATGAGATCCGGTCGAGCGACGTGAGGTGATTGCGGGGTCGCATCGGCCTCTTCGCGGCAGTCGCGCCCGGACCGACGCTTAACCCAGCGCCGCCGCGAACGCCTCAAGTCCGCGCGCGAAATCGGCTTTCAAATCGTCGATATTCTCAAGTCCGATATGCAGCCGCAGCGTCGGCCCGCCCGGATTCCACGCCGTTGCGCTGCGATAGGTCGAACAGTCGAACGGAATGACGAGGCTTTCAAAGCCGCCCCACGAATAGCCCATTCCGAACAACGTCACGGTGTCGAGCAACGCATCGATCGCCACCTGCGGCGCCGGTTGCAGTACGATGCTGAACAGCCCGGACGCGCCGGTGAAATCGCGCCTCCAGATCGCATGGCCGGGATCGTCGGGCAGGGCCGGATGGATCACGCGCAGCACTTCGGGCCGGGTTTGCAGCCATTGCGCCATGTCGATCGCGGCGCGCTGATGATGCGCAAGCCGCACCGCCATCGTGCGCAAGCCGCGCAGCGCAAGAAAGACATCATCCGGTCCGCAGCAGACGCCGAGCTGCCGGATGCCATCCGCGATCAACGGCCATGCCTCTTTGTTAGCCGCGATGGTGCCAAACATGATGTCGGAATGGCCACCGATATACTTCGTTGCCGCCTGAATCGAGATGTCCACGCCTTGATCGAGCGAGCGGTGATACAACGGCGTCGCCCAGGTGTTGTCGTCGATCACAAGCAGGCCGTGCGCCTTCGCCACCGTTGCGATCGCCGGCACGTCAGGCATTTCCAGCGATTGCGAGCCGGGGGCCTCGACCATGACCGCGCGCGTATTCGGCTTGATGTGCGCGGCGATGTCGGCGCCGATCAACGGATCGAAATAGTCCGTCGCGATGCCGTAGCGCTTCAGCAGGCCGTCGCAGAATAATCTCGTCGGCCGATAGGCATTGTCGCAAACCAGCAGATGGTCGCCGGTCTTGAGCACGGCCAACAGCGTCGTCGAGATCGCCGAGACACCCGAAGGCGTCAGTCCGACGCCGGCGCAATTCGGGCCTTCGAGCGCGATCAAGGCCTCCTGCAACGCCTTGGTGGTCGGTGTGCCATGGCGGCCGTATTGGAATTCGCCGCGATGCGCGCGCAGATCGTCGGCGGTCGGATAAAGAACCGTCGAGCCGCGCACGACCGGTGGATTGACAAAACCATGCTGCGCCAATGTGTCGCGACCCGCGGTCACGAGCGCGGTTTCGGGATGAAGTGTCGCCGTTTCGTTTCTCTGCCTCGATATCATTCGTCGCTACCGTCCGAAATTTTGATGCCGCCGCGCGAATGCCGTCGCGGGTGTCCGCTCTCGCCAGTAGCGTGCGGCAGAAGGCGCTCGTCAACCCCTTGACCGCGAACATGATCCCGTCTGTGATGCAACTCTGTCATCTCGTCGCTGCAAGTTGAGGGGCCTGCCGCGAAGACCGATCGACGCAACGCCCGGGCTCATCGACCCGCTCGACGCGACGCACCAACGGCGGCTTCCATCGGGCCCTTGATCTGTTCGGCGATCGCTCGATGCATTGGGTCTGCCCGGCGGGTACGCCTTTTGCATTGCACATCAAAATAATCTTGCTGGGCACGATCCCTTTCGAAAGGTCACGTCATGAAACACACAACCCTCGCACTTACCGTTGCTTTGGCCACAGGCCTTGCCGCCACGGCGGCCAGCGCTCAGACGCTAAAGACTGTGAAGGACCGGGGTATGCTGTCCTGCGGCGTCAGCCAGGGCCTGCCGGGCTTCTCGTCGCCCGATGACAAGGGCGCCTGGGCCGGCCTCGACGTCGATGTGTGCCGCGCGATCGCCGCCGCCGTGTTCAACGATCCGAGCAAGGTCAAGTTCGTGCCGCTCTCGGCGAAGGATCGCTTCACGGCGTTGCAGTCCGGCGAAATCGACGTGCTGTCGCGCAACACGACATGGACGCTGTCGCGCGACACCTCGCTCGGCGTCAATTTCACCGGCGTCACGTATTACGACGGGCAGGGTTTCCTGGTCCGCAAATCGCTCAAGGTCAACTCGGCGCTCGAACTGAACAGCGCCTCCATTTGTGTGCAGACCGGCACAACGAACGAGCAGAACGTCGCCGACTACTTCAAGGGCAACAACATGAAGTACGAGGTGATCGCCTTCGGCACCGCCGACGAAACCGTCAAGGCTTACGAATCCGGCCGTTGCGACGTGTTTACCTCGGACGTCTCGCAGCTCTATGCCGAGCGCCTCAAGGTCGCGAACCCCGCCGATCATGCGGTGTTGCCGGAGGTGATTTCCAAGGAGCCGCTCGGACCGCTGGTCCGCCACGGCGACGACCAATGGCTCGACGTCGTGAAGTGGACGCTGTTCGCGCTGGTCAACGCCGAGGAACTCGGCATCACGCAAAAGAACGTCGATGAAATGGCGAAATCGGACAAGCCGGAACTGAAGCGCGTGTTCGGCACCGACGGCAATCTCGGCGAAACGCTCGGCCTGACGAAGGATTGGGTGTCGCGCATCGTCAAGGCGACGGGCAATTACGGCGAAGTATTCGACCGCAACGTCGGACCCGGTTCGAAACTCGGCATCGCGCGCGGCCTGAACCAGTTGTGGAATAAAGGCGGCATCCAATACGCGCCGCCGATCCGCTAACGCAACCGATCGTCAGCCGCCATGGCCATCGAGGCAAGAGAACCCCCGTCGCAGTTCGTCGCCAAACTGCGGCGCGCCCTCGGCGGCCGTGCCGGCTGGAGCGGTTTCGCTCTGCAAATTCTGTTCGTAGCCTTTCTGCTTTGGATCGGCTACGAAGTCGTCGCCAACGCCCGCGCCAACCTGGCGGCCCAGCGCGTGGCGTCGGGCTTCGGCTTCCTCAACAACACGGCGGGGTTCGGCGTCAGCCAAACGCTGATCCCCTATAGTGAATCCGACACCTATACGCGGGTGTTCCTCGTCGGCCTTGCCAACACCTTGCTGGTGGCCGTGGTCGGCATCTTCTTCGCGACGATCCTCGGCTTTCTGGTTGGGCTCGGGCGGCTGTCGCCGAACTGGTTGTTGGCGAAGATTGCCGGCGGCTATGTCGAACTGATCCGCAACCTGCCGCTGCTGTTTCAAATTCTGTTCTGGTATCTCGCGGTGCTGGGCTCGTTGCCCAATCCGCGCCAGAGCGTGTCGGTTCTCGACGCCGTGTTTCTCAGCAATCGCGGCCTCGTCATTCCCAAACCGATTCCGCATGACGGTCTGGCAGCCTTTGCGCTGGCGATCGTCATCGCGATCATCGCCGCCTTCGCGTTGCGGAGCTATGCGCGCAAGGCGCTGTTCGACAGCGGCCGCGTCGTGCGGGTGTGGCCGTGGGCGCTCGGTCTGATCATCGGCCTGCCGGTCATCGCGATGGTCATCTTCGGCAAGCCGGTGACGTTCGAGATGCCGGAATTGAAAGGCTTCAATTTCGCCGGCGGCTCGCGCGTCGTGCCGGAATTCGTCGCGCTGACGCTGGCGCTGTCGACCTATACGGCGGCCTTCATCGCCGAGATCGTGCGCGCCGGCATCCAGTCGGTTCACAAAGGGCAGATGGAGGCGGGCGCGTCACTCGGCCTGACGCGCGGCTCGACCCTGCGGTTGATCGTCGTGCCGCAGGCGTTGCGGGTGATCCTGCCGCCGCTGACCAACCAGTATCTCAATCTGACGAAAAACTCGTCGCTCGCGGTCGCGATCGGCTATCCGGATCTGTTTTCGGTGTTCGCCGGCACGACCTTGAGTCAGACCGGGCAGGCGATCGAGATCATCGCGATCACGATGGGCGTCTATCTGCTGATCTCGCTCATCACCAGCGCGATCATGAGTTTCTATGGATGGCGAATCGGTCGGAGCATGGGCGCATGAGCGAGATGGCCGCCAGCGAAGGCATTCCGCCCTTCGTCTCGCAGACGATGATCGCGGAGCGCGCCGCGCCGATCAAGACCACCGGCTTTGTCGGCTTCATCCGCACCCGTCTGCTGAACACGCCGGGCAATATCATCCTGACCCTGCTCGGCATCGCGCTGATCTATCTCACGGTCGTGCCGTCGGTGAAATTCCTGTTGATCGACGCGGTGTGGACCGGCGCCGATCGCAATGCCTGCCTGGCGAAAGACGGCACCGCCGTCGGCGCGTGCTGGCCGTTCATTCACGCCAAATTCCAGCAATTCGTTTACGGCTTCTATCCGGCCGAAGCGCGCTGGCGCGTCAATCTCACCTTCGTGCTCGCGATCGTGCTGCTGGTGCCGCTGCTGATCCCGAAGCTGCCGGCGAAGGCCCTCAACGCCGGATTGTTCTTCGTCGCGCTTCCGGTCGTCGCGTTCTTCCTGCTGCATGGCGGTGGCATCAAGGGCTTCGGCATCGCCTGGACCGAAGGCGCGCTGTCCAGTATTGCCAACGGCATCGTCAGCGGCGGCACGGCTTTGGCGCAATCGACGTCGCTGCCAGGGCTCGCGCAATTGGTCTATGCGCTCGGCATGGGCATCAGCCTGATCGGCTACGCGCTGGCGATTGTGCTGTATCCGCTGACCTTGATCAAAACGCTGATCCAAAGTCTTGGTCAGCCGGTCTGGGCGGATCTGGCCGCCACCGCGATCGTCGTGTCCACAATCATGTTCTTTCTCAGCGGCGGCTTCCGCAACGGTTGGCGCGCGCTGACCACGAGCCTCGCGATTTTCGCCGGCATCGCCGTCGTCATCGCCGCGATGGGCCTCGACAAAGGCGGGCTCGCGATCGTCGATACGCGGCTGTGGGGCGGCTTGCTCGTCACGCTCGTCGTCTCGGTCACGGGGATTGTCACGTCGATGCCGGTCGGCATCGCGCTGGCGCTCGGGCGGCGCTCGACGATCCCGCTGATCCGGGTGTTCTCAGTCGCCTTCATCGAATTCTGGCGCGGCGTGCCGCTGATCACCGTGCTATTCTTCGCCACCTACATGCTGCCGCTGTTTCTGCCCGGCAATTTCACCGTCGATGGTCTGGTGCGCGTTCTGATCGGCATTGCTCTGTTCGCCGGCGCCTACAATGCGGAAGTCATTCGCGGCGGGCTGGCGGCGCTGAGCCGGGGCCAGTCCGAGGCCGCCAGCGCGCTCGGATTGTCCTACTGGAAGACGACCGGCCTCGTGGTGATGCCGCAGGCGTTGCGCCATGTCATTCCCGGCCTGGTGAACTCGTTCATCGCTTTGTTCAAGGATACGTCGCTGGTGTCGATCGTGGCGCTGTTCGATCTGCTCGGGCAGCTGCGCGCATCCTTTGCCGATCCGGTGTGGTCCACGCCGAACACGTTGTTCACCGGCTTCGCCTTCACCGGCATGGTGTACTTCGTGTTTTGCTTTGGCATGTCGCGTTACTCCCTGTTCGTCGAACGTCGCCTTAATGCCCACCGGCGGAGCTGAGATCACATCATGACCGCAAGCGCGACCTCTCCGATCGTTTCGATCACCGGCCTCAACAAATGGTACGGCGACTTTCATGTGCTGCGCGACATCGGCATCGATGTCGGCAAAGGCGAGCGCATCGTCATCTGCGGGCCGTCGGGCTCCGGCAAATCGACGCTGATCCGCTGCATCAACGCGTTGGAGGAGTTTCAGGAAGGCCAGATCAACGTTGACGGCATCGAACTCGGGCCAAATCTGCGCCGCGTCGACGACGTGCGGCGCGAGGTCGGCATGGTGTTTCAGAGCTTCAATCTGTTTCCGCATCTGACGGTTCTGGAGAATTGCACGCTCGCCCCGATCTGGGTCCGCAACATTCCGAAGAAGGAGGCGGAAGCGACCGCGATGAAATATCTGGAGCGCGTGCGGATCCCGCATCAGGCCAACAAATTTCCCGGCCAGATGTCCGGCGGCCAGCAACAGCGCGTCGCGATCGCCCGCGCGCTGACGATGAGCCCGAAAGTGATGCTGTTCGACGAACCGACCTCGGCGCTCGATCCGGAAATGGTGAAGGAAGTGCTCGATACGATGGTCGATCTGGCCGAGGAGGGCATGACGATGATGGTGGTGACGCACGAAATGGGCTTCGCCAAGCAGGTCGCCGACCGCGTCGTGTTCATGGACGCGGGCCAGATCATCGAGAGCAACACGCCGGAGAATTTCTTTTCCAATCCGCAGCACGAGCGGACGAAATTGTTCTTGGGTCAAATTCTGAGGTGAAACGGCTTCGCCGCCGTCATCCTGAGGTGCTTTTCAACGAACGCTTTTGCGTTCAATGAACGCCTCGCGGCATCGCGGAGCGCAGCGGTCGGCATTCTTCGCGGCTCATCGAGGCCGGCTTGCACCGCGGGATGAGGTGCGCCTGTTGCACGCCTCACACGGTTTCGAACGGCACCTTGATCGCGGATTTCTTCTCCAGCCAGTCCGGCACCGGCAGGTTTTTCGACCGCATGAAATCCGGGTTGAACAGCTTCGACTGATAACGGCTGCCGTTGTCGCACAGGATGGTCACGATGGTGTGGCCCGGTCCCATCTCCTCCGCGAGCCGCATCGCGCCTGCGATATTGACGCCGCTGGAGCCGCCGAGACAAAGGCCTTCATGTTCGAGCAGGTCGAAGATGATCGGCACCGCTTCCTCGTCGGGAATCTGATAGGCGCCGTCGATCAGCGCGCCATCAAGGTTGGCGGTGATGCGGCCCTGACCGATGCCTTCGGTGATCGACGAGCCTTCCGATTTCAGAACCCCGTTCTTGTAGAAATTATAGAGCGCCGAGCCGAGCGGGTCGGCCAGCATGATCTTGATGTTCGGGTTCTTCGCCTTCAGCGCCATCGAGACGCCGGCCAGCGTGCCACCCGAGCCGACCGAACAGACGAAGCCGTCGATGCGGCCACCGGTCTGCTCCCAGATTTCCGGCGCCGTCGTCTCGATATGCGCCTGGCGGTTGGCGACGTTGTCGAACTGGTTGGCCCAGATCGCGCCGTTCGGCTCGGTCTTGGCCAGCTGCTCGGCGAGGCGGCCGGACAGTTTCACGTAATTATTCGGATTGGCATAAGGCACCGCCGGAACCTCGATCAGCTCCGCACCGCAGAGCCGCAACGTGTCTTTCTTTTCCTGGCTCTGGGTCTCCGGAATCACGATCACCGTGCGGAAGCCGAGCGCGTTGGCGACCAGCGCCAGGCCGATGCCGGTATTCCCCGCCGTGCCTTCGACGACCACGCCGCCCGGGCGCAGTTCACCGCGCTCCATCGCATCGCGGATGATGAATAATGCCGCGCGATCCTTGACCGACTGGCCGGGATTCATAAATTCGGCCTTGCCGAGAATGGTGCAGCCTGTCGATTCCGACGCGCGCTTCAGCCTGATGAGGGGAGTGCGACCGATTGCATCGACCACGTCTTGATTGATTTTCATGTGGAGAGGCTTGCCCGCTTCTTTTGATGAGGCGCCGACCCTAAGTCACGAGCCAAACCGGCACAAGGGAGGCTAATTCGCCTTGGCGAGCACCACCTGCCGGACATCAATGTTGCCCGACAGGAATCCCGCCTCGCAATAAGCGAGGTAGTATTCCCACAGCCGGCGGAACCGGTCGTCGAAACCGAGCGGGACCAGGTTCGGCCAGGCGGCGCGGAAATTGTCTCTCCATGTCGCCAGCGTCTTGGCATAATCTTCTCCGAAGATCCGCTCGCGAATAACAGGCACCCCGAACTTCTCGCCGAGTGATTTCAGCACGCCCGGCGACGGCAGCATGCCGCCGGGGAATACGTAACGCTGGATGAAGTCCACTTCGCGCCGATAGCCTTGAAACAGCTTGTCTTGAATCGTGATCGCCTGAAGGCCGACGAGGCCGCCCGGCAGCAGCCGGTCGCGCAACTGCGAGAAGTAGTGCGGCCAGAACTGCTCGCCGACCGCCTCGATCATCTCGATCGACGCGATGCGATCGTAGTGGCCGCGCTCGTCGCGATAGTCCTGAAACTTGATCTCGACGCGGTCCGCAAGACCCGCCTCGAACATGCGCTTTTGCGCGAAGTCGCGCTGCTCGGTTGAGATCGTGAGGCCGACCACCCGGGCGCCGTGATGCTTCGCGGCGTACTCCGCAAATCCGCCCCAGCCGCAGCCGATCTCCAGCAGGGTATGGCCGGGCCGCAAATCGATCGCTTCGCACAGCTTGCGGTACTTGTTGATCTGGGCGGCGGTCAGATCCTGCGACGGCGTTTCATACAATGCCGATGAATAGGTCATGCTGGGATCGAGCCACGCCGAATAGAACGCGTTGCCGATGTCGTAATGGTCGTGGATGTTGCGACGCGCCTGCCGCTTCGTATTGCGGTTGAACCAGTGCCGCACGTTCTGGACGAAGCGCATCATCGGATTGTTGCCGAGCATCGTGACGATCAGATCGTGATTGACGCAAAACAGATAGAGGAACTGCGTGAGGTCCGGCGTATCCCATTCGCCGTGCAGATAGGCCTCAGCGATGCCGACATCGCCGCCGTTCAACAGACGCGACGCAAAACCATAATTGTACAGAGTCATCGCGGCGGCGGGGCCGGGCTCGACGCCGCCCATCCGCAGCCGGCGGCCGTCGGGCAATGTCACGTCGAGGGTGCCGTGTCGCAGTCTCGCGCCAAAGGCCAGCGCCATCCGCACCAGACGCGGCAGGTCGCGACAATGCTCGCCGACATTGGTCGGCGTCAAAACGATGATGTCGGTTGAGGCAAATACCAGCGCGCCGGCCGGGGGGCGGATCATCGGATCGAGCAGGTTGGCATTCATGATGTCAGACATACAAGTCCACCTGGTCAGGCAGCGCTCATTCCGAGCAACACGATCTTCGGCGTGGCATCAGGACGCCGTCATGGAACCAGAGCGCTTTTGCGATGCCGCGTCTGCTCGGATTCGGACACGCCCTGATCAGTATAGACACTGCCTGGGCGGCTCGCAAAGGCGGTTTGTGATGCAGGGGCCGCCGGGCGCGGCACGAATCTCGCGCCCTTGATCCAGAGCCGCAATGCCTCCCAGTGAATCGCGGCCATGATCTTGAATGTGACCATTGGTAGGGCGGCGAACATCGCCGCCAACATCGGGCCATTCAGGGCACGGCGATCGCCGCTGAAGGTCGCGGCCAGCAGCGGTCCCTCGGTGTCGGTCTCCAGAATTCGCAGTTTGACATGGTCGCCCGGCGGCGAGACGCGGAAGTGATAGCGCATCGCCATGTCGATGAAGGGCGAGACGTAAAACAGCTTGTCCTGTTCCTGCCGAAGGCCAGCGGCGCTGACCTCGCCGGGACGGACCGGCAGCACGTAAGCATGGATGTCGCCGAACGTGTTGCGGACCTCGTAGATCATCAGCGCCAGTTCGCCATCGGCGCGATAGCAGAAATAGGCCGATAGCGGATTGAACGTGTAGCCGAGCAGGCGCGGATAGCACAGCAGCAGCACGCGGCCGCCGGTCAGATCGATGGCGTGGTCCGCCGCGCGACGTTGGGCATAGGCCCGCAGCGACGACCCATCGCGATCGCCATGATCGGATTCGCGGAAGCTATACAGCGCCGCGCGATTGACGCCGAACAACTTCGACTGCGCGTCGGCTTCGTCCAGTCGATCAAGATCGATCAACAGGCTCATCACGCGATAGGAAAAGCGATGCCCGATCGGCTTCAGTCGCGCATGCATGACGTTGCCGACGTAGAGCGACGCGGCCGCGGTGGCCGGCATTGTCGCCCTGGTCTGGTCATGCAGCATGGTCACTCCGCGGCTTCCGCCAGTTCCGGGGCAGGCGCGCGCCACGGCGCCGACGCGCCCAACGCTTCGGCGACCGCGAGGCCCGAGCGCAGGCCGTCCTCGTGAAAGCCGTAGCCGGTCCACGCGCCGGCAAACCAGGTGTGGCGTTGCCCCTGAATGTCGCCAATCCGGGTCTGCGCGGCAAACGCCTTGGCATCATACATCGGGTGCTCGAAGACGTAACGGCCGAATGTCAGCGCCGGGTCCGGCTTGATCGGCGGGTTGAGGCTGACGAAAATCGGTTTGTCGTCCGGCTGGCCTTGCAGACGGTTCATCCAATAGGTCACGGCGACGTCGTTCACGCCCGCTTCCTCTCGCTTCCAGCGCAGGAAATTCCACGACGCCCAGGCATGTTTGCGCTTTGGCATCAGCCTGACATCGCGGTGCAGATAGACGATGTTCGACGAATAGCCGATATCGCCCAGGACCGACACTTCCTGCGGCGACGGGTCAGCGAGCATTTTGAGGGCCTGATCGCTATGCGTGGCGATCACGACGTGATCGTAGGTTTCGACCTGGCCGAAACTGTCACGCACGACGACACCTTGCGCCGTTCGCTCGATCGAGCTGACCGCGCAGCCGAGCCTGACGTGATCCTTGAACGATCTCATCAGTTTCTCGACATACCGGGCGCTGCCGCCCTTCACCGTGCGCCAGACCGGACGATCATACCGCAGCAACCGGTGATTGCTGAAGAACGCAACAAAATTCTCGGCCGGGAAATCCAGCATCTGCGCGGCCGGCGCCGACCAGATCGCGGCGCCCATCGGCGCCAGGTAATCCGTCAGCAGGCGCGGCGCGAATCGGCGAAACTTGAAGTAATCACCGAGCGTCATGTTTTTCAAAAGACCGGCATCGCGGTCGGCGACGCTGCGGGTGTTGAAGGCTAGAATGTCGCGCAACATCCAAAGATAAGACGGCGAGAACAGGTTGCGGCGCTGCGCGAACAGGCCGCGCGCGGTATCGCGCCAGGTATCGCCGCCGCCTTTCCACTCGAACGCGCCGCCATCCGCTGTCACCGCGAAGCTCATGCAGCTCTCGACGGTCTCGACGCCAAGATGCGCGAGCAGAGCTGTCAGTTCGGGATAGTTGACCTCGTTATAGACGATGAAGCCGATATCGACCTGCAGCGGCGTGCCGTCATAGTCGATCGTGACCGTGTGACTGTGGCCGCCGGGGCGAAGCTCGCGGTCATACACGGTGACCGGATATCGTTGCGACAATGCCCACGCAGCGGCGTTGCCGGCGATTCCCGTTCCAACCACTGCGACGCGCATTCCGTAAGCCCCCGACGATCCGATTTTTTCGTATTTGCAAGCTACGATGCGGCCGCAGCCGGGTTTCAACAACCGCATGCATCGGCCTGCCCAGACCGTCTAAACCGGCCATCATTCAACATCGGGCAGATGAATTCTTCGTAAGGCTGGCGCGCGCGATCGCGTTCCTGACCCGAAAAGCCCATGTGAAATGGGCAAAACCGGCATTCGCGGCAGCGGGCCGGCTCGCAGAAATGCAGCCGCATAAGTCGCCCAAGCCCTGTCCGCGCCTTGATCAGGCGGATAGACTGTCGCGGGGTTCGAATAGAGAGCATCACACGGTGGGACGGCTGCAATCTGACGATGCGCTGGCGCAAGACGCCACCGGACGGGACGGCCGTTGGCCGGGAGCAATGGCGTGAGCGGAGTATTGTTCGGTCCTGCGCTGCGCGCCGCGCGTCTGTTTGCCGTGCTGGCGTTGGCGACAGCGACCAGCGGCTGTATCCTGACCAAGGATTTGCCGGATCCGGCGCTGGATGTGCCGTCCGCTTATGGCGCGTCTGGCGGCAAGCGGACCGATGCGCCGCCGAAGCTCGACTGGTGGCGCGGCTTCGGATCGCGCGAACTGACCGCGCTGATGGAAGAAGCGCAGACGGTCAATCTCGACATCGCCGCCGCGGCCGAGC
>JAQGJY010000035.1 GCA_028290325.1 Tardiphaga sp. | reverse complement strand
TCGTCATTCTCGGGCCGACCGGCATCAAGGTCTCGGCGATGCAGTGAGGTCGGCGACGCCATCAGGCGTCACGCGGGACTGCCATCATCACCCGGCCGAGCGCGCTGGCGCGCGGAGGACCGCTGAACCAGCACTCCAAGCATACAGGAATTGAAAAGACACCGTCCATCGCTTTCGCGGCCGGTGACGGCGTTGTCCCGCGCGGGTCTACGAGCGCTGCGCGGCGATGTCGCCGGCGCCGATGCGGGGCCGGTCGCGACCGTTCATCATCTGCTTCAGATACGCGACATTGGCGGCGGCTTCGTCCGGCGGCAGATCGGCTTTCACGATGGTTTCGGCCTCGGCGTAGCGGCCCTGCAATCCGACCACCAGCCCAAGATTTTGCCGCACCCGCGCATCGGCCTGCGGATTGCCGTAAGCGCGGCGTAACGTCGCTTCGGCCTGCGGCAATTGTTTCGATAGCATGTAGGACAGACCGAGATTGGACAGCACCGACGGCTCTTCCGGCACGATCTTCAGCGCGCTGGCGTAATAGCGCCGCGCCTCGTCATGCTTGCGCATCTGGTCGAGCGTGGTGCCCTGCACCGACAGGATGCGCCAGTCGGGATTATCCGGCGAATGCGCGCGCGCCAGCACTTCAAAGGCTTTTTCGAATGAGCCGTTGTCGGCCAGCGCGCGGCCATAGGCGGCGAGCAGCGCCTTGTTGCCGGGATGCGCGATGGTCGCCTGCTCCAGTACGGCGGAGGCTTGCTGGCGTTGCCCGTTGCCGCGCAACGCCTGACCATAGCGCAGAGCGGCATCGGCATCTTTCGGATTGCCGCGATAACGCTCGCCATATATCTCAATGTCGCGCTGCGGATTCGGCGCAGCGAGCGCGGCGGGCGCGTCGGGTCTCGCTTCCGCCCGCGCGCCGAGCGCGCCGGTCATATCGGGCATGCTCGCGGTCTGGCAGCCAGCAAGGCCCGTCGCAAGACCCGCGGCGAGCACAACGGCGACGGCCTTGGACGTCGGAACGCGCTTCAGGAACAACATGGCATCTGAACTCACGATTGCCGCAAAACAAATCGATTCCGGGCGCATGTTGGCGCCAAGCAAATCCTCGAATCTGCCACTTCCAGAAATGGACTGTTAACCCTAACGTCCGGTTAATCGGACACGCTGCGCCGACACCAGCGACTCAAACCCACGCGAGGCCCGCGCCGATGCATTTCGTTTTCGACACCGACCCGGCGACGCCGGCCATTCCGATCACCTTCGTCACCAAGACGACATGCACCGAAGTGCTGGCGGCGCTGCCGCCTTTCGCGCGCCATTTCGCGCAAGCCTCGGGTTTCGTCGCGCGGCCGGGACAATGGCTAATGCTGCCGGGCGACGACGGCGCAATCGACTCCGTCTTGTTCGGTCTCGAAGACGAGCTGGCGAAACGGGATCTGTTTCGCCCGGGTCAATTGCCGGACTTGCTGCCGCCCGGCACCTATCGTTTCGCCAACGCGCCGCATGACGCGCGCCTGGCGACTTTGGCCTTCGCGCTCGGGAGCTATCAATTCAGCCGTTACCGCAAGGCCGAGGCGCGCGACGTCCGGCTGGTGCCGCCCGAAGGCGTCGATATCGCCGACATCACGCGGATGGCGGACGCCGCGACGCTGGCGCGCGACCTTATCAACACCCCGGCCAACGATATGGGACCGGCCGAACTCGAATCCGCGGCGCGCGATCTGGCCCAACGTTACGGCGCGGAATTCACCTGCATCACCGGCGACGAATTGGTGGCGCAGAACTTCCCATTGATCCACGCTGTCGGCATGGCGTCGCCACGCGCGCCGCGCCTGATCGATTTCACATGGGGGCATGCGTCGCATCCGCGCGTGACTCTCGTCGGCAAGGGCGTTGTCTTCGATACCGGCGGGCTCGACCTCAAGCCGTCCAGCGCCATGCTCATCATGAAGAAGGATATGGGTGGCGCGGCTAATGTGCTGGCGCTGGCGATGATGGTGATGGACGCCAAACTGCCGGTGCGGCTGCGCGTGCTGATCCCCGCCGTGGAAAATGCCGTTGCCGGCAACGCGTTTCGGCCGCTCGACATTTTCAAATCGCGCAAGGGATCGACTGTCGAGATCGGCAACACCGACGCCGAAGGCCGGCTCGTGCTCGCCGATGCGCTGGCCTATGCCGACGAAGACAAACCCGACATCCTGATCGACATGGGCACGTTGACCGGCGCCGCGCGGGTCGCGCTCGGGCCGGACCTGCCGCCTTTCTACACCAACGACGAGACGCTGGCCGGCGATGTCGGCACCTTCGCCGCGCAGGAGAACGATCCGCTGTGGCGGCTGCCGCTATGGGCCCCCTACGATACCTGGCTGGATTCGAAAGTCGCCGACATCAACAACGCGCCATCCGGCGGCTTCGCGGGTTCGATCACCTGCGCGCTGTTCCTGCAACGCTTCGTGGAGCCGACGACGCGCTGGCTTCATGTCGATATCTATGGCTGGACCCCGTCGGCGAAACCCGCGCGGCCTGAGGGCGGCGAATGCCAAGCGGCGCGCGCGATCTATCGGTTGCTGAGCCAGCGTTATGCTTGATCCGCGCGTGACGCCGATGCGGCCGGACCTCGCGGCGCGTTACCTCGAGGGCAAGGTCGAGGCACCGCGCTTCGTCGATGGCGTCGTGATGCAGGTGGTCGACCCGCTGGTCTCGATCCACGCCGCGCCGTCGCGTCAGGCCGAGCAATGGACCCAGGCGCTGCTCGGTGAGCGCGTCACGATCTATGATCGCGATGACAATGGTTGGGCATGGGGTCAACTCGGCGGCGATGGTTATGTCGGCTGGCTGCCGGATTCGGCGCTTGGCCCGCTCGCAGCCGCGCCGACGCATCGGGTGTCGGCGCTGCGGACGTTCGCCTTCGCTCAGCCATCGATCAAGCTGCCGCCGGTTGCGACGCTGCCGATGGGGGCATTGCTGACGATCGATCGCGTGCAGACCGACTTCGCCGTCACGACCGATCGCCTGTTCATTCCGGCGCGACATGTCGGCGCGCGCGACGATGTGGAGCGAGATTTCGTCGCGATCGCCGAGCGTTTTCTCGGTACGCCCTATCTGTGGGGCGGCAAATCGAGCCTCGGCATCGATTGCTCCGGGCTGGTGCAGATCGCGCTCAACGCCAGCGGCGTCGGTTGTCCGCGCGACAGCGACATGCAGCGCGACGGACTTGGCGCCAGCGTATCGCTGTCGGATGTTCGGCGCGGCGATCTGTTGTTCTGGAAGGGCCATGTCGCGATCGCGCGCGACGCCACGACGATGGTCCACGCCAACGCGCACCACATGGCCACGGCGATTGAACCGATCCGCGATGCCATCGCGCGGATCAAAGCGGCGGGCAGTGAATTGCTGGCGATCAAGAGGCTGTAAAGCGGGTTGGCGTCTCAATGCGCACTGTCACTCACGCGCGCGGACGCCTGTCGGTGAAGGCGAACGCCGACTCTCACCAACATGACCATGATTGATTTCGGGTTGGCCTGCGGCTGACGCCACCTGCGCTCGGGACGACGGCAAATGGCGGCATCATGACCGCGCCATCTCGCTCAACTCGTCCTTGTGCAACGCCAGCCATTGCAGCGCGCTGACCAGCAGCGCGTTGCGCACCGCGCCTTCGTTCAAGGCCGCCAGCGCGTCGTCGATCGCGACCACGAACGGCCGCGTGTCCTCGCTGTCATCCGTGCCGCCGCGCGCCTGCACAGCGGAGGCGTCGACGAATCCGACGAAGAACGTCACCAACTCGTCGGTGATGCCCGGCGTGGACAGCACGCTGTAGAGCTCGACCAGTTTCGATGGCTGACTGCCGATCTCTTCGAAACATTCACGGCGCGCCGCCTCCAATGCGCTCTCACCTGTCTCAACACGGCCAGCGACGATCTCGATCAGTTCGCCGCGCCCGGTCGCGAGATGCGCCGCCAGCCGGAATTGCCGCAGCAGCACCACCTGGCCGCGCGCGACATCGATCGGCAGCACCGCCGCGACACCGCCGACACCGATCACATCGCGTTGCTGCGCGAGCGGCGATTCACCGTCGCGGGTGATGGAGATCTGATAACGATCGTAATTCAGAAACCCACGCGCGATCGCCTGCGGCTCTGACACCGCGACGGCGACAGCGCGATCGGCGATGCGCATCGTCACGCGCTGATGACGCCGTCGGCCGCCTCGATGCGGAACGCCGCCGCGAACAACGCGCGCGTATAATCCGTCTTCGGCGACTTGAATAGATCGACCGCCGGACCTTCCTCGACGACCTTGCCGTGACGCATCACGATCAGATGGCTCGCAAGCGATGCGACCACCCGCAGATCATGCGAGATGAACATGTAGGTCAGGTCGCGTTTGCGTTGAAGCTCGCGCAACAGGTCCACCATATGGGCCTGGAAGATCATGTCGAGCGCGCTGGTCGGCTCGTCGAGCACGACGAAATTCGGCTCCAGCACCACCGCGCGCGCGATCGAAATGCGCTGTCGCTGCCCGCCCGAGAATTCGTGCGGATAGCGAAATCGCGTCGCGGGATCGAGCCCGACATCCTGCAAGGCCCGGATGACGACGGCCTCGCGCTCGTTCTCCGGCAGCTCCGGCCGATGCACGCCGAGGCCTTCGGCGACGATATCGCCGACCGACATGCGCGGGCTGAGGGCGCCGAACGGATCCTGAAACACGATCTGCATGTCGCGCCGGACCGGCCGCATCTCCTTGAATTTAAGGCCCTGAATATCCCTGCCAAGAAACACGATCGGGCCATCGGACGAAATCAGCCGCAGCAGCGCCAGCCCAAGCGTGGTCTTGCCCGAGCCGGATTCACCAACCACGCCGAGCGTCTCGCCCTTGCGGACGCTGACGCTGACGCCATCGACCGCCTTGATGTGGCCGACGGTCCTGCGCATCAAGCCGCGCCTGATCGGAAACCAGACTTTCAGATCGTCGGAGGTCATCACCACAGGCGCATCGGGGCGCGGCGGCGCGGGATCCGGCTTCGGCTCGGCCGCGAGCAAGGCGCGTGTATAGGCATGTTGCGGCTTGGTGAAGACGTCCTCGACCGGCCCCTGCTCGACGATCTTGCCGTTGTTCATGACGCAGACGACATCGGCGATGCGGCGCACGATGCCGAGATCGTGCGTGATGAACAGCAGGCTCATGCCGAGACGCGCGCGAATATCCGCCAGCAGCGCGAGAATCTGCGCCTGCACGGTGACGTCGAGCGCCGTGGTCGGCTCGTCCGCGATCAGCAGATCCGGTTCGTTCGCCAGTGCCATCGCGATCATGACGCGCTGACGCTGTCCGCCGGACAGCTGGTGCGGATAGCTGCCGAGTCGGGTCTCCGGCTCGGGGATGCCGACCTGCGTCAGCAATTCGAGAATCCGCGCTTTGGCTTTGGCGCCGCGCATCCCATTATGCAATTGCAGGATTTCGCCGATTTGCGCCTCGATCGTGTGCAGCGGATTGAGCGACGTCATCGGCTCCTGAAAGATGATCGAGATATCGTTGCCGCGAATGCCGCGAATCTCGTTTTCCGTCAGACCCAGCAATTCGCGGCCGTTGAAGCGAATGCTGCCGCTGGGATGCGACGCCGTGGGATACGGCAGCAGCTTCATGATCGACAGCGCGCTCACCGATTTTCCAGACCCGGACTCACCGACGAGCGCCACGCACTCACCGGACTTGATGTCGAACGACACGCGATCGACCGCAAGCGTCGTGTTGCCACCATGATGAAACGCGACTGATAAATCGCGCACGGACAGAAGAGGGTGATCGCTCATGCGGTGATATCCGAAAAGCGCAGCCATTTCGGCCGCTCCGGTAGGGCTCGACCAAGTCGTTCATCATGCGTTAGGAAATAGTCGCACTCGCTCAATTGCGCTGTCGCCACATGCATCGCGTCGATCAGTTTCATGCCGAGCAAGGCGCTGATGCGCGCGGACGCGAGAATGAGGGGACGATCCACTGGAACAAGTTCAATCTGACTGGCCGGCGAGAAACACCGTTCATACATTGCCAGCGTGCTTAGATCGGACGTCTGGAGTGGTTTGACAAGAACTTCAGCGATCGTGACTTCCGATGTAACAGCCAAAACAACACGCTCATCGACCGCGGCTAAAAACGCCTGGGTTATTCCGCGCAGGTCGAATCCGGTTTCCAACGCATAGATAATCGCATTGGCATCGAGATAGAAACGGCCGCCTGAAAAGGCTGACCACATTACTCATGGCCCCGCAGCTTGCGGATATGCTGGATGATTTCTTCCATGGTCCCATGGACATTCGGGACCGATCCCGCCAGATCAGCCAGCTTGACCCGCGGCCGAACGGGCTCCGCCGCCGCGCGAAACTCGATCTCGACGCGACCATGTTCGGGTAAGCCATCCCGCAAATTGGCAGGCAGCTGATCGACAGGATAATCTCGCACGATCTTGTTCATCGTCTCACCCCTTCGTCACAAACCCTACCACAGCCTCAACGGAACGTCTTGCGTGGGTCAAAGGCATCGCGCACCCCCTCGCCGATAAAGATCAGCAGCGACAGCATGATCGCAACCGCGAAGAAGCCGGTGAAGCCAAGCCAGGGCGCCTGCACGTTGGCCTTGCCCTGCGCCAGCAATTCGCCAAGCGAGGGTGAGCCCGGCGGCAGCCCGAAGCCGAGGAAATCCAGCGCGGTCAGCGTCATCACCGACGACGACACGATGAACGGCAGAAACGTCATGGTCGCGACCATCGCGTTTGGCAGCAGATGCCGGATCATGATCTTGGCGTTCGAGACGCCAAGCGCCCGCGCCGCCATGATGTATTCGAAGTTGCGCCCGCGCAGAAATTCCGCGCGCACCAGTCCGACCAGAGAGACCCAGGAAAACAGCAGCAAGATGCCGAGCAGCACGAAGAAACCCGGCACCAGCACGCTCGACAGGATCAGCAGCAGATAGAGCGACGGGATCGCGCTCCACACCTCGATGAAACGCTGGAAGCCGAGATCGACCCAGCCGCCGAAATAGCCCTGGATGCCGCCAGCGGCGATGCCGATCACCGACGACACGATGGTCAGCGCGAGGCCGAACAGCACGGAAATTCTGAACCCGTAGATCAACCTTGCCACGACGTCGCGGCCCTGATCGTCGGTGCCGAGCCAGTTGTATTCGAGATCGCGGCAGCCCGAGACGCCCTTCTTCGCCACCACCGTCTTGCAGTCCGCCTCGCTCAGCATCCATGTCGGCTTCGAAGGCGCCGGCGTCGGCAGATCGAGATTATGCGTCGCATAGGAATAGCGGATCAGCGGCCACAGCATGAAGCCATTCTTCTCGGCGATCAGTTTCTGCAGATAGGGATCGCGATAATCGGCCGCCGTCTCGAAATCGCCGCCGAACGTCGTCTCGGAATAGGACACGAACGCCGGGAAATACGCCTGGCCGTCGAACTTGATGAAGAACGGCTTGTCGTTGGCGATGACCTCGGCGAACAGCGAAATGAAAAACAGCGCGAGGAAAATCCAGAACGACCAGTAGCCGCGCCGGTTGGCCTTGAAATTCTGCCAGCGTCGCTTGTTGAGCGGCGACGGCGTCAGGCCGCGACGCACGGGCGGCGCGGCTTCGCCGAGCGGCGTGAGCGTGGTGGTTTCGATCGGCTGCGGGGCGACGTTCATCAGACCTCCCGCGCTTCGAAGTCGATCCGGGGATCGATCCACATGTAAGCGAGATCCGACACCAGATTGATGACGAGGCCGACGAGGGAAAAAATGAACAACGTGCCGAACACCACTGGATAGTCGCGGTTGAGGACGCTCTCGAATCCGAGCAGCCCGAGCCCGTCGAGCGAGAAGATCGTTTCGATCAGCAGCGAGCCCGAGAAGAACGCATGGATGAACGCGCCGGGAAATCCAGCGATCACGATCAGCATCGCGTTGCGGAAGATGTGATTGTACAGCACCTGCCGCTCGCTACAGCCCTTGGCGCGCGCGGTCATGACATATTGCTTGCGGATCTCGTCGAGAAACGAATTCTTCGTCAGCAATGTCATGGTCGCGAACGCACCCAACACCATCG
>JAQGJY010000304.1 GCA_028290325.1 Tardiphaga sp. | reverse complement strand
ACGAGCGCCTGGGCGTCGTCGAAGGTGTCGTCGATCGCGATCGCGTGGACGTTGGCGTCCGGCACGGAGGTCATCTGCCGACGCTGGACCTCCGACACCCGGCCATGCGGGTACAGGATGAAGACGTCCACCCGCGGCGAGCCCGCGAAAGCCGCGACGGCCGCGCTGCCGGTGTCGCCCGACGTCGCCCCGACGATGGTGGCCCGCTGCCCGCGTGCCGCCAGCACGTAATCCATGAGGCGGCCCAGAAGCTGCATCGCCACGTCCTTGAACGCGAGCGTCGGGCCGTGGAAGAGTTCCTGGACGAAAAGGTTGTCGCCGATCTGCACGAGCGGGCAGACCGCCGGGTGCCGGAACGTCGCATACGCCTCGTCGACCATGCGGCCGAGTTCGGCCGCCGGGATCTCGTCGCCGATCAGGGCACCAAGAACGCTTTTCGCCACCTCGGCATAGGGCTGGCCCGCGAACCCGGCGATCTGGGCAGGGCTCAGGCTCGGCCAGGTCTCGGGCACGTAGAGCCCGCCATCGCGCGCAAGGCCTGCGAGCAGGGCATCCGTGAAGGTAAGCGGCGGCGCCTCGCCGCGTGTCGAGATGTGAAGCAAGATCGGAGCTCGTGAGGAGGCGCGCAGGATAGAGTCTCGGCCGCGCCTTTCCAAGCCGCCCGTGCACCGCCCTTCACGCTGCCGCGATCTGCGCCCGCCCGAACGAACCATCCGGAGTCCCGGGCGTAATTGCTTCCATGTTTCGGCGGGCGCACCATCCTGGCGTTCTCCCGCGCGCAGCATTGGGAGAACAAGAAAATGCGTTCAACCCTGTCCGCCCTGGTGATCGCGGCCGGCCTGATCGGCTTCGGCGCCAGCGCGCAGGCTGCCCCCGCGGCCGCCATCCCGGGCGTGCTCGCCGACACTGCGCTTGTGCAGGTTCAGATGAGCCCGCGTGAGCGCCGCATGATGCGGCATCACCGCATGGAGCGCCGGATGATGCGGCACCACCGCATGGACCGCCGGATGATGCGGCACAACCGCATGGAGCGCCGCATGATGCATCGCCGCATGCACCGTATGTGAGCTGAGCGGCGCGTCGGCTTTGTCGGCGCGCCGATTTCCCCCGGGGGTTTGGCCGGCTATCCGGACGCGATGGGCGCTTGGCTGATTCTCTCCGTCGCCGGTTTGTTCGAGATCGGCTGGGCGATCGGGCTCAAATACACGGACGGGTTCACGCGGCCGGTCCCGACGATCCTGACGATCCTCAGCATGGCCGCGAGCGTGCTGCTGCTCGGCCTCGCCCTCAAGGAGCTGCCGGTCGGGACGGCCTATGCCGTGTGGACCGGGATCGGCACCGTGGGCACCGCGATCCTCGGCATGGTCCTATTCGGCGATCCGGCGACCGCCCTCCGGCTGGCCTGCATAGGGCTGATCGTGGCCGGCATCCTGGGCCTGAAGCTCGTTTCCTGACGACGCCCCGTACAGCCTCTTCCAGGCGAAGGCCGCGAAGACGCCGACCAGCGTGAGGGCGAGGCCGAACCAGGTCAGCGCGTAGTTCAGGTGGTCGTTCGGCAGGTTGATGCGCGTCTGCCCGCCGCGCGGCCAGCCGCCCGGGTTCGGGGTGGCGTCCGCATCGATGTAGAAGGGGGCGACGCGCGCGAGCCCGCGTCCGGCCGCCATGTCGCGCAGGTTGCGCACGAACCACTCGTTCTTGGCGGAGTCGTTCGGCGGGACGAACCAGCCGCGCTCCTCGGGGTTGCGCAGCAACCCGGTCACCGTGACCTCACCCGTGGCCTGGGCCTCTGCCCGCCGCGCCGGGTCGCGCAGCGCGGTCGGCACGACGCCACGGTTGACCATCACGATCGCGCCGTCCGGGCGCTGCAGGGGCGTGAACACGTAGAAACCCTGGAGCGGGTGGCCGCGGCGTTCCTCCGCCAGCCCATGGAGCTGGACCTCGCGGTCGTGCAGGAACGTGCCGGTGACCTGGACGCGGCGGAACTCGTCCCGCGCCGCCGACCAGGAGCCCCAGGCGGTCTCGGAGGGCGCCGCCACGGGGGCGCCGAAGGCACGGGCGTTGATGGCGCCGAGCAGGTCTTCCTTCCAGGCCTTCCGCTCGAGCTGCCAGAGGCCGAGCGTCACCAGGATGGACAGCGCGATCGCGGTGGCGATCGCCGGGGCGAGAAGGTCGCGCCAGCTCGGCGCGCGCGCGGAGGCCGTCACCGCTGCAGCCGGCCCTCCTCGGCCTTGTGCTGGTACTGCACGGCGATGAGCAGGCCCTTGGCCGGGCGCACGAGAACCGCGCTCAGGAGCAGGGTGAGGGGGATCCACATGGCCATGTGGATCCAGATCTGCGGCTGGTAGGCGAACTCGACCCACATCGCGAGCGCCACCACCACGATGCCGACGATGGACATCACGAAGAAGGCCGGGCCGTCGCCGGAATCGATGAACTGGAAGTTCAGCCCGCAATTCTCGCATTGCGGGCGCACGCTGAGGAAGCCCTGGAACAGCTTGCCGCGGCCGCAGCGCGGGCAGCGGCAGGCGAGGCCCGTCGAAATCGCCGAGGGGCGGGCATGCTGATCGTACAAGGCTTCACCGATTGCTGAAACGAGAAGGGCGGCTCGCGCCGCCCTTTATGTGGTGATCGAGGTGACGGTTTTCAGTGGCCGCCGCCGCCCGGGCCGGCGCCCCACACGTAGATCGCCGCGAACAGGAACAGCCACACCACGTCCACGAAGTGCCAGTACCAGGCCGCGAACTCGAAGCCGAGGTGCCGGGCCGGCGTGAACTGGTTTGCGTAGGCGCGCCACAGGCACACGGCCAGGAAGATCGTGCCGATCAGGACGTGGAAGCCGTGGAAGCCCGTCGCCATGAAGAAGGTGGCGCCGTAGATGTGCCCCGAGAAGCCGAAGGCGGCGTGGCTGTACTCGAAGATCTGGCAGATCGTGAACAGCACGCCGAGGCCGACCGTGAGCGCGAGCGCCTGGAGCACGCCCTTGCGGTCGTTCTCGAGCAGCGCGTGGTGCGCCCAGGTGACCGTCGTGCCCGAGGTCAGCAGGATCAGGGTGTTGAGCAGCGGCAGGTGCCAGGGATCGAAGGTCTCGATGCCCTTGGGCGGCCAGGCACCGAGGAGTTCGGCGCGCGTGTACTGGTTCGGCTCGATCGGGTAGATCGCCTCGTCGAAATAGGCCAAGAACCACTCAACAAAGAACATCACCTCGGAGGCGATGAACATGATCTTGCCGTAGCGGTGGCTGATCTGCACGACGCGGGTGTGGTCGCCCTTGTGCTGGGCTTCGCGGATGACATCGCCCCACCAGCTCGCGAAGGTGTAGAGCACGCCGATGGCGCCGACACCGAACACGATCGGCGCGCCAGCGAACATCTTGTGCATCCAGGCGACGGCGCCCACTGCCAGGATGAAAGCCGAGACCGAGCCGACGAACGGCCAGGGGCTCGGATCGACGAGGTGGTAATCGTGGTGCTTGACGTCAGCCGTAGCCATTGTGGTCTCTCCGTTGGCGATGCGGCGTCCATCAAAGGCCGCCGCATCGTGTCGTCTGGTTTATCTAAAGCCGACGCCACGTCGCGTCAAAGAAGTCTTTCGCTTGGGCACCATGCGATCCGAAACCGGGGCACCCGCCTGTCGCAATCACGCCTTACAAACTGCCCTTGCGCTTGTCGGTTTCGCTCTGCGCCAGCGGCTTGGGAGCCGTGTCGCGGACCGGATAGAACGTATAGGACAGCGTGATCGTGTTCAGGCCATCGTTTTCGGCGTCGGCCGCCAGCGCCGGATCGACATAGAACACGACCGGCATCTCGCGGGTCTCGCCCGGCGCCATGGTCTGTTCGGCGAAGCAGAAGCAATTGATCTTCTGGAAATACGATCCCACGGTCAGCGGCGCGACGTTATAGGCGGCGACGCCGACCGTGGTCCGGGCCGCCTGATTGGTTACGGTGTAGAACACCGTGACGACTTCGCCGATCCGCACGTTGATCTCGGTCTGCTCCGGCGTGAACTTCCAGGGCAGCCCGCCCGAGACGTTGGAATCGAAACGCACCGCGATTCGCCGACCGAGCGGCGCACCTGTCGGCGTGGCCGTCGCGACCTGCGTCGTGCCGTTGAAACCTGTCGCGCGGCAGAACCAATCGTAAAACGGAACGGCGGCATAGGACGCGCCGACCATCAAGGCGACCACCAGCCCGCATGCGCCGGCGACGATGGCGTCGCGGCCAAAGCGGGGCTTCCGGGTCGCGCGATCGGTCATGCGTTCAATCCCTCGGTTACAAGCCGGCCGGTCACCAGGCTCGTTGATTACATCGGCCGGACGAGAACCGCCGGCCCCTTCACCATCGTCACCGCGAAAAACAGAATCACCAACACGCCCAGCGCCAACGCGATCGCGATCGACCGTTCACGGCGGCGCTTTTTCTGCGCGTCGGTGAGAATGATGCCATCGCGCCGCGGGTCAGGAGTCATGGGCGTGTTCGGGTCCGTCACCAGAGCACTTTCGCAAGGCCCTGCGCGATCACTTCGAGCAGCAACACCGCATAGAGCGCGAACAGATACAGGATCGAGAACTTGAACAGATTGCGCGTCGCGCGCAAAGCCGCGCTGCCGGTGCGGTGCCGATACACCTCGATCGCCAGCCACATCATGCCGCCGCCGAGCAGCAGCGACGATACGCCGTAGATGGCGCTGAAATGACCGAAGCCCCAGGGCGCAACCGCCACGGCGACCAGCACGATGGTGTAGAGCAGGATCTGCAACCGCGTCGCATCCGGACCGGCGACGACCGGCAGCATCGGCACGCCGGCGCGGGTGTAGTCGTCATTGCGGAACAGCGCCAGCGCCCAGAAGTGCGGCGGTGTCCAGAAGAAGGTGATGAGAAACAGCCAGATCGGCTCCATCGACAGCGAGCCGGTCGCGGCGGCCCAGGCGACCACCGGCGGCAACGCGCCGGCCGCGCCGCCGATGACGATGTTCTGCGCGGTCCAGCGCTTCAGCCACATCGTATAGACGACAACGTAAAAGAAGATCGTGAAGGCCAGCAGGCCCGCGGCGAGCCAGTTGACGAGGATGCCGAGCGTCATTACCGAGAAGAACGCCAGCACGAGGCCAAAGGTCAGCGCCTCGGCGGGCGTGACGCGACCGCGCGGAATCGGACGGTTCTGCGTCCGCGTCATCAGCGCATCGATGTCGCCTTCGTACCACATGTTCAGCGCGCCGGACGCGCCGCCGCCAACTGCGATGCAGAGAATTGAGGTGATCGCCAGCACCGGATGGACGTGGCCGGGCGCGATCAGGAGACCGACCAACGCGGTGAACACCACCAGCGACATCACGCGCGGCTTCAGCAACGCGATATAATCGGCAACGCCGGCTTCAGAGATGCGCGGCGGGGCGAGGTCGATGATATTTTGGTCGAGAACAGACACGATCTTTCGTCTTTCAACTCTTGCAGGACGTCACCGCCCGGCTTGACCGGCAAACCCGTCGTCGATGCGATCACGATCAGGCCGACGCGCCTGGATGTCATCCCCGCCTTCGCGGGGATGACGACTTCGCTCCTACTTGATGCGCGGCAGGATCTCGAACTGGTGGAACGGCGGCGGAGAAGGCAGCGTCCACTCCAGCGTCGTGGCGCCGACGCCCCAAGGATTGGCGGCGGCCTTTTCCTTGCGAACGAAGGCATCAATGACGCCGTAGATGAAGATCAGCACCGCGAAGCCGGAAATATACGAGCCGATCGACGACACCAGGTTCCAGCCGGCGAAGGCATCCGGGTAATCGACGTAACGGCGCGGCATGCCGGAGAGACCGAGAAAATGCTGCGGGAAGAACACCAGGTTGACACCCACGAACGTCACCCAGAAGTGCAGCTTGCCGATGAACTCCGAATACATGTAGCCGAACATCTTCGGGAACCAATAGTACCAGCCGGCGAAGATCGCGAACACCGCGCCGAGCGACAGCACGTAGTGGAAGTGCGCGACGACGTAATAGGTGTCCTGAAGAACGCGATCGACGCCTGCGTTGGCGAGGATCACGCCGGTGACGCCGCCGAGCGTGAACAGGAAGATGAAGCCCATCGCCCAGACCATCGGCGTCTTGAATTCGATCGAGCCGCCCCACATCGTGGCGATCCACGAGAAGATCTTCACGCCGGTCGGCACCGCGATCACCATCGTGGCGGCGACGAAGTAGGCCTGCGTCGCCGACGACATGCCGACGGTGTACATGTGGTGCGCCCACACGACGAAGCCGATGCCGCCGATCGCGACCATGGCGTAGGCCATGCCGAGATAGCCAAACACGGGCTTCTTCGAGAAGGTCGAGACGATCTGCGAGATCATGCCAAAGCCGGGCAGGATCAGAATGTACACTTCGGGGTGACCGAAGAACCAGAACAAATGCTGGAACAGGACCGGATCGCCGCCGCCATCGGCGGCGAAGAACGTGTTGCCGAAGTTGCGATCCGTCAGCAGCATGGTGATCGCGCCGGCGAGGACCGGCAGCGAGAGCAGCAGCAGGAAGACGGTGACCAGCACCGACCACACGAACAGCGGCATGCGGTGCAGGGTCATGCCCGGCGCGCGCATGTTGAAGATGGTGGTGATGAAGTTGACCGCGCCCAAGCTCGAGCCAGCGCCCGCAAGGTGGAGCGAGAAGATCGCGAAGTCGACCGCCGGGCCGACCGAGCCGCTGGTCGATAGCGGCGCATAGACGGTCCACCCGGTCCCCGCTCCCATCCCGGTGCCGCCGGGGACGAAAGCCGAGAACATCAGCGAGGTGAAGCCGGCCACGGTGAGCCAGAACGAGACATTGTTCATCCGCGGGAACGCCATGTCCGGC
>JAQGJY010000434.1 GCA_028290325.1 Tardiphaga sp. | reverse complement strand
TTGGCGCGTCGGGTCTGGCCGTCACGTGCCGATATCGCCACCGCACGGTCAGCGCCATCGCCATCTCAGCACTGGAAATCGCGCGGCTTGCGACGTTCGGATGATGACCGCTTGCGAAACCCTCACTATGGTGCGCACAGAAAATTAAAATCTGGGGAGCAATCCAATGAGCGTATCACGTCGGACTGTGTTGAAGGCGTCGGCGGCGGCGACTGTTCTCGGCGGCATCGGCATGCCGTTCGTGGCCCGCGCGCAGCAGGCCGAATTCACCTACAAATATGCCAACAACCTGCCCGATACGCATCCGCTCAACGTCCGCGCCCGCGAGATGTCGGCCGCGATCAAGGCCGAAACCAACGGCCGTTTCGACTTGCAGGTGTTTCCCAACAACCAGCTCGGCTCCGATACCGACGTTCTGAGCCAGATCAGGTCCGGCGGCGTCGAGTTCTTCACGCTGTCAGGGCTGATTTTGGCGACCTTGGTGCCGGCGGCCTCGATCAACGGCATCGGCTTCGCGTTCCCGGATTACGACACCGTCTGGAAGGCCATGGACGGCGATCTCGGCGCTTATGTGCGCGGCGAAATCACCAAGGCCAATCTCGTCGTCATGGACAAGATTTGGGACAACGGCTTCCGCCAGACCACGTCCTCGACCCGCGCCATCAACGGCCCCGACGATCTCAAGGGCTTCAAGATCCGGGTGCCGGTGTCGCCGCTCTGGACCTCGATGTACAAAGCCTTCGATGCCGCGCCCGCCTCGATCAACTTCAGCGAAGTCTATTCGGCGTTGCAGACCAAAATCGTCGAGGGCCAGGAAAACCCGCTGGCGCTGATCTCGACCGCGAAGCTCTATGAAGTGCAGAAATACTGCTCGCTGACCAACCATATGTGGGACGGTTTCTGGTTCCTGGCGAACCGCCGCGCGTGGGAGAAGATCCCCGCCGATGTGCGCGATATCGTTGCCAAAAACATCAACGCCGCGGCGATGAAGGAACGCGGCGACACCGCCGCGCTCAACGCCACGGTGCGGCAGGATTTGTCCGCCAAGGGCCTCGTCTTCAATCAGCCCGAAGTGACGCCGTTCCGGGAGAAGTTGCGCTCCGCCGGCTTCTACAGCGAGTGGAAGGGCAAATACGGCGAACAGGCCTGGGCGCTGCTGGAAAAGTCCGTCGGCAAGCTGGCGTAAGTTGATCCGTCATGGCGCACGCTGACCTGTCGCATGCGCCTGTTGGCGTCGAACTGCCGGCCTTCAACCGCCGGCAGACCATCATCGCGTCGATCGAGCAATGGCTCGGCGCGCTGGTCGAACTGCCGGCGGCGCTGCTCGTCGTCGCCGAGGTCGTCATCCTGTTCATCGGCGTGGTGGCGCGCTACGGCCTGCACCAGCCGCTGATCTGGTCGGACGAACTGGCCTCGATCCTGTTTCTGTGGCTGGCGATGCTGGGCTCGGCGGTCGCCTTTCGTCGCGCCGAACACATGCGGATGACCGCCGTGGTGGCGGCGCAGCCGCCGGCGCGGCGGGCCTTTCTCGATTCGGTCGCGACCATCGCGGCTCTGTTGTTCATCGTGATGATCGCCTGGCCGGCTTCCGAATACGCCTACGAAGAAAGCTACATCACAACGCCGGCGTTGCAGATCGCCAATATCTGGCGCGCCGCGGCGCTGCCCGTCGGCATTGGCCTGATGGGGGTTTTCGCGCTGCTGCGGCTCGCCAAGGCCGCCGATTTCAGACTGATCGGCGGCGCGCTGCTGACCGTGCTGGGCATCGCCGCGATCTTCTGGGCGATCGGCCCGCTGTTGAGGCCGCTCGGCAATCTCAACCTCATCATCTTTTTCATCGGCGTGGTCGGCTTCTGCGTCTTCGCCGGGGTGCCGATCGCCTTCGCTTTTGGGCTGGCGATCTACGGCTATCTGGCGCTGACGACCAACACGCCGTTGATGGTGCTGGTCGGCCGGATGGACGAGGGCATGAGCCATCTCATCCTGTTGTCGGTGCCGTTGTTCGTCTTTCTTGGCCTGCTGATCGAAATGACCGGCATGGCGCGGGCGATGGTGGCGTTCCTCGCCAGCCTGCTCGGCCATGTCCGTGGCGGCCTGCATTATGTGCTGGTCGGCGCGATGTATCTCGTCTCCGGCATTTCCGGCTCGAAAGCCGCCGACATGGCGGCCGTCGCACCCGTGCTGTTTCCCGAGATGAAACAGCGTGGCGCCAAGCCGGGCGATCTGGTGGCGCTGTTGGCCGCCACCGGCGCGCAGACCGAAACCATCCCGCCGAGCCTCGTATTGATCACCATCGGCTCGGTCACCGGGGTGTCGATCGCGGCGTTGTTCACCGGCGGCTTGCTGCCCGGCGTGGTGCTGGCGCTGACGCTGTCGGCGCTGGTCTGGTGGCGCTATCGCACCGAAGACCTCAGCGCCGTCAAACGCGCGACGCGCCGCCAGATCGGCCGCGCGTTCATCATTGCCCTGCCCGCGCTGGCGCTACCGTTCGTGATCCGCGCCGCCGTCGTCGAAGGCATCGCGACGGCGACGGAAGTCTCCACCATCGGTATCGTCTATGCGGTGCTGGCCGGCCTGGTGATCTACCGACAGTTCAACTGGCGGCGGCTGATGCCGATGCTGATCGACACCGCGTGCCTATCCGGCGCGATCCTGCTGATCATCGGCACCGCGACCGGCATGGCGTGGGGCCTGACCCAATCCGGCTTCTCGCGCTCGCTGGCGGCGGCGATGACAGGCCTGCCCGGCGGCGCGGCCACCTTCATCGCGGTGTCGATCGTCGCCTTCATCGTGCTCGGCAGCGTGCTCGAAGGTATCCCGGCGATCGTGCTGTTCGGCCCGTTGCTGTTTCCGATCGCGCGCTTGGTCGGCGTCCACGAGGTCCATTACGCGATGATCGTGATCCTGGCGATGGGCATCGGCCTGTTCGCGCCGCCCTTTGGCGTCGGCTATTACGCCGCCTGCGCGATCGGCCGCGTCGATCCGGCGGAGGGAATCCGGCCGATTCTGGGATATCTGCTGGCGCTGCTGGTCGGACTGATCATCGTGGCGGTCTTCCCGTGGATATCGATCGGATTTCTATAATATCGTGTCCTCGCAACGCGTTACGGGACTCTCATCATCTAATGTATCGCATTAATTTGATGCCATCAAAGATTGCCGTAATACACTGAGATATCGAGACAAACATCATGACTTCGGCCACCAATCCCTTCGACATCGGGCTCGACAAAACGCCCGCCAACTTCGTCGCTCTGTCGCCGCTGAGCTTCCTCGCGCGATCGGCCGCCGTGTTTCCGACCCTGCCCAGCGCCATCTATGAAGGGCGCGTCTATACCTGGGCCGAGACCTATCAGCGCTGCCGCCGCTTCGCATCGTTCCTGTCGCGGCGCGGCCTCGGGCGCGGCGACACCGTCGCGGCGATGCTGCCCAACCTGCCCGCGATGAACGAGGCGCATTTCGCGGTGCCGATGGCTGGTTGCGTCCTGAACACGCTGAACATCCGGCTCGAGGCGGCCAGCCTCGCCTTCCAGCTCGACCATGGCGGCGCCAAGCTGATCCTGGTCGATCCCGAATTCGCCGAGGTGATCGCGCAGGCCTTGACGCTGATGAGCGGCCCGAAGCCGGTCGTCGTCGATGTCGCCGACGCGTCCTTCGCCGGCGGCCGACGCATCGGCGCGATCGACTACGAAGACGCCCTCGCCGCCGGCGATCCGGATTTCAAACCCTTGCACCCAAACGACGAATGGGACGCGATCGCGCTGAGCTACACCTCGGGCACCACGGGTAATCCCAAGGGTGTCGTCACGCATCATCGCGGCGCCTATCTCAACGCGACCAGCAACGTCCTTGCCGGCCAGCTGCACCACCACCCCGTCTATCTCTGGACGCTGCCGATGTTTCACTGCAATGGCTGGTGTTTTCCATGGACGATCGCGCTGACGGCCGGCGTCAATGTCTGCCTGCGCAAGGTCGATCCGACCAAGATCTTCGATCTGATCCAGCGGCATGGCGTCACCCACATGGCTGGCGCGCCGATCGTCTACAATACGCTCATCAACGCGCCCGACGCGCCAACGGCCGGCGCGGCGCGGCCGGTGGTCGGGTTGATCGCCGGGGCGGCGCCGCCGATGGCGGTGCTGGCGGGCGCCGAGACGATCGGCATCAAGCTCACCCATGTCTATGGCCTCACCGAGGTCTATGGCCCGGCGTCGATCTGCGCCGAACAACCGGGCTGGGACGATCTTCCGGCCGCCGAGCGCGCCAGCCTGAAGCGGCGGCAGGGCGTGCCCTACCCGTTGCAGGAGGCGGTCACGGTGCTGGATCCCGAAACCCTGCGCGAGGTCCCGCGCGACGGCGAAACAATCGGCGAAGTGATGTTTCGCGGCAATATCGTGATGAAGGGTTATCTCAAGAACGAAGCCGCGACCAAGGAGGCCTTCGCCGGCGGCTGGTTTCATACCGGCGATCTCGGCGTGCTCGACGCGGACGGCTACGTCATCATCAAGGATCGCTCCAAGGACATCATCATCTCGGGCGGTGAGAACATCTCGTCGGTCGAGGTCGAGGACGTGCTCTACAGACACCCGGCGGTTCTGTTCGCGGCCGTCGTCGCCAAGCCCGACGCGAAATGGGGCGAGGTGCCCTGCGCGTTCGTCGAGCTGAAGCACAATGCGACGGCGACCGAGGCCGAGATCGTCAGCTTCTGTCGCGGCCAGATGCCCGGCTTCAAGACGCCGAAATCGATCGTGTTCGGCGAAATTCCAAAGACCTCGACGGGAAAGATTCAAAAATTCCTGCTGCGCGACCGGGTGAAGTAACGGCGGCATCTGATAGCGGCCATTCCCGGCGTGGACGGCTCTCGGCAGTCGCGGGCGGGTAGGCCCGCATCAGGAGGCGCGCGTCGCGGAATGACGAGGGGCCTCACACCACCAACCGCATCCCGTCATAGCCGACCTCGACACCGGCCGGCACTTGGCCGCGCAGCACCTCGTAATCCAGATCGGAATGCAGATTCGTCAGCACCGCGCGGCGCGGCTTGAACTTGTCGATCCAGCGCAGGGCATCGCTGAGGCTGAAATGGCTCGGATGCTGCGCGTAGCGCAGCGCATCGACGATCCACAAATCGAGACCTTCGAGCGCCGCCCAGCTGGCCGGCGGAATGTCGTTGAGGTCAGGCGTATAGGCCGCGTCGCCGATGCGATAGCCGAGCGCGGGAATTTTGCCATGCTGAACCAGAAAGGCCGTCAATGACACCGCGCCGCCCGGCCCGTCGATGGTCTGCGTCGCGCCGGCCTCGATCGATTTACGGTCGAGGATCGGCGGATAGTCGCTGCCCGTCGGCGACACGAAACAATAGGAAAAACGCGGCAGGATATCGTTCGCGGTGGACTCGTTGAGATAGACCGGAATCCGCTTGCGCTGATGCAGGACAACCGAGCGCAGATCGTCGATGCCGTGGGTCTGGTCGGCGTGCTCGTGCGTCAGAAACACCGCGTCGATATGATCGACGTCGGCGTCGATCAATTGCTCGCGCAGATCCGGCGCGGTGTCGATCACCACGCGCGTCACACCGTTTTTGCCCGATCGCTCGGCCATCATCGAACAGCGGCGACGGCGGTTTTTCGGATTGGCGGGATCGCACGCGCCCCAGCCGAGCGCCGGACGCGGCACGCCCGCCGACGAGCCTGAGCCGAGAATGGTGAGCGTAAGGGTCATGCCACCGACCCCGATTCGGGCACCTTGCTGAACAGCCGAAAGAAGTTTTCGGTGGTCTGCCGCGCCAGGGCGTCGAACGACACGCCGCGCGTCTCAGCCAGCACGCGCGCGGTCTCGACGACAAATGACGGTTCGTTGCGCTTGCCGCGATTTTTGCCGGGCGCGAGGACCGGCGCGTCGGGTTCCACCCAGATACGATCCGCCGGCAAGTCCGCCGCGCGGTCACGCAGCTCCTGCGAGTTCTTGAACGTCAGGATGCCCGTGAAGCCGATATAGCAGCCGAGCTCGATCGCGGTCAGCGCCAGATCGCGCCCGCCGGTGTAGCAATGCAGCACCGCACCGAATCTGCCCTGCCCCATTTCGTCCTTGAGGATCCGCGCGCAATCGGCGTCGGCCTCGCGCGTATGGATGACCAGTGGTAAGCCGGTCGCGCGCGCGGCGGCGATATGCGCGCGAAAGCCGCGCTCCTGCGCAGCGGGCGATCCATTGGCGTAGAAATAGTCCAGCCCCGCCTCACCCAGTGCGACCACTTTCGGATGCCGCGTCAGCGCGATCAATTGGTCCGGCGTGATGCCGTCTTCCTCGTCGGCCTGATGCGGGTGCGTGCCGACGCTGCAATAGACATTCGCAAATCGGTCACTGATCGCCAGCAGCGCATCGAGACGCTTCACGCGCGTCGAGATCGTCACCAGGCGCTTGACGCCGGCGGCGTCGGCGCGCGCCACGACACCGTCGAGATCATCGGCGAAGTCCGGAAAGTCGAGATGGCAGTGACTATCGACGAGCATCTTTACGACGCCGCCTGGGTCGGCTCGATATAGCGCGGAAACACCGGTGCCGGCGGCGGCAGCTGCGCGCCGGGCGCGATGCGAACGCTGCCGCCAACTTGCGCGAACGTCCGCGCGTCCGACGCGATGCCGAGAATGTCGAGCAGTTTGGCGGACGCCGTCGGCATCGCCGGCTGCGCCAGGATCGCGACCTGCCGGATCACCTCGGCCGTCACGTAAAGCACCGTGGCCTGCCGCGCCGGATCGGTCTTCGCCAGCGCCCACGGCGCCTCGCCCGCGAAATAGCGGTTGGCTTCGGCGACCACGGCCCAGACCGCGCTGAGCGCCAGATGAATCTGCTGCGTCGTCATCGCGATGCGGGCCTGCGCGATCATGCCGTCGGCCTGCGCGAGGATCGCGGAATCACTGGCGCTGAACGCGCCTGGCGTCGGCAGCACACCATTATATTGCTTGGCGATCATGCTGAGCGAGCGCTGCGCCAGATTGCCGAGATCGTTGGCCAGGTCGGCGTTGGTCCGCGCCACGATCGCCTCATGGCTGTAGCTGCCGTCCTGTCCGAACGGCACTTCACGCGCCAGAAAATAACGCAACTGATCGACGCCGTATTGCTCGGCCATGACGAAGGGATCGGCGACGTTGCCTTCCGACTTCGACATCTTCTCACCGCGATACAGCACCATGCCGTGGGCGAACACGCGCTTTTGCACCGGCAACCCGGCCGACATCAGAAACGCCGGCCAATACACCGCGTGGAAGCGGATGATGTCCTTGCCGATGATGTGCAGGTCGGCCGGCCAGAACCGCCAGTTCTTGTCGGTCTCGTCGGGAAAGCCGACGCCGGTGATGTAGTTGGTCAAGGCATCGACCCAGACATACATCACATGATCCTCATCGCCTGGTACCTTGACGCCCCAGTCGAACGTCGTGCGCGAGATCGACAGGTCGTTCAGCCCGCCTTTGACGAAGCTGATGACCTCGTTGCGCCGCGAATCCGGCCCGATGAAATCCGGGTGCTGCTCGTAAAACGCCAGCAGCCGGTCCTGATAGGCCGACAGCTTGAAGAAATAGCTCTTCTCCTCGACCCATTCGACCGCCGTGCCCTGCGGCCCGCGCCGCACCTTGTCGTCGCCGAGCGTGGTCTCGTCCGCGGCGTAATAGGCTTCGTCGCGCACCGAATACCAGCCGGCATAGCTGTCGATGTAGATGTCGCCATTGGCCTGCATGCGCTGCCAGATCGCCTGCACCGATTTGTGGTGCGCCGGCTCCGTGGTGCGGATGAAGCGATCGTAGGAAATGTTGAGCGCGGCATCGAGCTCGCGCAAGCGGTCGGCGTTGCGGGTGGCAAGATCGATCGGCGCCAAATTCTCCTTTTTCGCGGTCTGCACCATCTTGAGCCCGTGTTCGTCGGTGCCGGTCAGGAAGAACACATCCTTGCCTTCGAGCCGCTGGAAGCGCGCCAGAATATCGGTCGTGATCGCCTCATAGGCATGGCCGAGATGCGGCGAGCCGTTCGGGTAGACGATCGCCGTCGTGATATAAAAAGTGTCGCGGGACACGTCGGTCGCATTCGCCATCTTTGCGAAGGCCTTTCATCTTGAAAAAGCCGCGCGCCGGGACGTGCTGGCGGTAAAGGGGGCTGGCGGCGAAAAATGGCCTCAGGCGGTTGCCTCGGCGAGCAGCCCGAACACCGAAAACACCAGCGGCTTGCGCTCCAGATTGTAGGATTCCGTCTCGCGCGCGGCGCGGCTGATCTTGTCCCATACCTCCGCCAGCCGCGCAAGCCGAGGCAGATTGGCGTTGGCGTCGCCGGCCCGCATCCGCTCGCCGATCCAGCGTTCGACGCTGTCGATGAACGCCGCCAGCGCGACGCGGTCGTTCAGTCCAAGAGCATCACCCAGCGCGTGCAACTGGCGCGGATCGACCCGCGGCAGCGTCGCCAGCAAGGCCGCGGTGCGTTGCTGCAGCTTCAAGGCGTCGCCGCCCATCAGGTTCAAGGCGCGCGAGACGCTGCCCTCGGCGGCATCCGCCGCCGCGATCAAGGCCGGATCGTCGGCATCGGTCTCGGTCGCATGGGCGATGGCCTGCACGACGTCGCCTGACGAGATCTGGCGCATCGGCAGCTTGCGGCAGCGTGACAGGATGGTCGGCAACAGCCGCGCCGGCGCGTGACTGACGAGAAAAAACAGCGACCGCTTCGGCGGCTCTTCGAGGATCTTCAACAGCGCGTTGGCGCCATTCGGATTCAACTCATCGACCGAGTCGACGATGCAGACGCGCCAGCCGTCGATCGCGGCCGTCGAACCGAAGAACGGCACGGTCTCGCGGGTCTGATCGACGACGATGGTCGCGCGCATCACGCCCTTGTCGTTGACGGTGCGCTCCAGCGTCAGCAGCCCGCCATGCGCGCCGGTCGCGACGTGGCGCGACACCGCGTCGTGCGGATCGACATCCAGCGTCTCCGCGTCACGCACGGACCGCGATTGCGGATCGGAATGCGTCAGCACGAAACGCGCCATGCGATAGGCCAACGTCGCCTTGCCGATGCCCTGCGGCCCGCCGAGCAGCCAGGCATGCGGCATGCGTCCGGTTTTGAACGAGGCCAGCAGCGCCTGTTCGGCGTCGCGATGGCCGAACAGTTCAGGCGTCTCGCGCGGGTGCCGCACGGCGATCTGCGGGTCGATCTGGCGCGGGCTCATGGCTTGTCCGTTCGGGTCATGGCGATGTCAGCCGTGCCGGCAAGGCCGACCAGATCGCGGCGGCGACGGTGTCGGCGTCGCGATCCGCGTCGATCAGCACGCAACGCGCGGGCTCGGCGGCGGCGATGGCCTGATAGGCGTCGCGCAGAGCCTGATGAAAGGCGATGGTCTCCGCCTCGAACCGATCCGGCGCCGCGGCGCCGCGTCGTGCGGTGGCGCGACGCATCCCGACCTCGACGGGAACGTCGAGAATGAACGTCACGTCTGGCTTCAAATCGCCGATCGTGACACGCTGCAATGACTCCATCAGCGCGCGATCGACGCCGCCGACGCGCCCCTGATAGGCGCGGGTCGAATCGAAAAACCGATCGCACAATACCCACTGGCCGCGCGCCAGCGCCGGCGCGATGACGGCGCGGACGTGGTCGTCGCGGGCGGCGGCGAACAACAGGGTTTCCGCCTCCGCGCCGAGCAACTTGCCGACGCCTGATAAAATCACATGCCGCAGGATTTCCGCGCCGGGTGAGCCGCCGGGCTCGCGCGTCACCACCACATCGCGGCCGTCGCGCGCCAGCCGCTCCGCGAGCAGTTTGATCTGGGTGGATTTGCCCGAGCCCTCGCCGCCCTCGAAGGTGACGAAGACGCCACGCGGATGATCTTGCGTCGGCATGTTCAGAGTTTGGCCGCGCCGGCGCGCAGCACGCCGATCACCAGTTCGCTCGCGCCGTCGATCGCGCGGCGCATGGTCGATCCGGTGCCGACGGTCTCAGCCGCCACCACCGGCATCTCGACCGCGAGATTGCTGCCGCGCCAGACCCGCACCAGCCCGACCGGCTGGCCGCTCTGCACCGGCGCGCGCACCGGCCCGTCATAGACCAAGCGCGCGATCAGTTTGTCGGATCCGTTTTTTTGAACCATCACCTTGACCGGCACCGGGCTCGCGACCGCGACCGAACCGCTGTCGCCGCCGAACACCTTCGCCGCGCCGACCGGCTGCTGGGCCGCGAACAGTGTGCGGGTCTCGAAATTGCGGAAGCCCCATTCGAGCAGCTTCTTGGTTTCCGAGGCGCGATCGTCGGGATCGTCCAGCCCGTTGACGACGGCGATCAGGCGGAGGCCGTCGCGCACCGCCGACCCAACCATGCCGTAGCCGCCCTCCTTCGTAAAACCGGTCTTCAAACCGTCCGCGCCGTCAAGCGTGCCGAGCAGCGGATTGCGGTTCTGCTGGCGAATCTTGTTCCAGGTGAATTCGCGCTCGCTGAACAGTTTGTAGTTGTCCGGATAGGTCCGGATAATGTGCCGCGCGAGCTTGCCAAGTTCGCGGACCGTCATCTTGTTGCCGGGGTCCGGCAGGCCGCTGGAATTGGCAAAGGTCGATTGCATCAGGCCGAGTTGGCGCGCGCGCTTGGTCATGCGCTCGGTGAAGGCGGTCTCGTTGCCAGCCAGGCCCTCCGCCAGGATCATGCAGGAATCGTTGCCGCTCTGTATGATCGCGCCGCGCAGCAGATCCTCGACCGGCACGGTGCTTTTCAACGCCGCGAACATCGTCGAAGCGCCGGCCGGCGCGCCGCCCTTGCGCCACGCATTCTCGCTGACCCGGTATTGGTCGGTCAGCTTGATTTCGTCGCGCTTCAGCGCATCGAACACCACCTCGACGGTCATCAGCTTGAGCATGCTGGATGGCGCGCGCAACTCGTCGGCGTTCTTCTCGAACAGCACGCTGCCGCTTTCGGCCTCGATCAGGATCGCGGTCGGCGCGTCGGTGTCGTAGCCGGCATCGTCCTTCTTCACGCCCTGCACGCTGTTGTTGGCGGCGAAAGCGGCCGGCGTCAGCACCAGGCTCATCGCGCACAGCGCCGCCAGACAGCTACGAAGACAAAGCGAAATGCGGCGCGGCGACATCAAGGACTTCCAGGGATTGCGGTCCGGCCAGCGCAGCGATTGCGGTGGCCGTGCCGGCACCTTACCGTATCGCGAAGGCAGCCTCCACAAAAACTCAAAACAGGGCGGACAGTCGATGCAGACAACACGGACCATCACGGCCAACGGCATCGACATGTTCCTGCGCGAACAAGGCAGCGGACCTCTGGTGATTCTCTGCCACGGCTGGCCGGAACTGTCGTTTTCTTGGCGACACCAGATTCCAGCGCTCGCCACTGCCGGCTACCGCGTGGTTGCGCCCGACATGCGGGGCTTCGGCCAGACCACGTCGCCCGACGACGCGACCGCCTCGACGATTTTCGATACCGTCGGCGATATGGTCGCATTGGTGGCTGCGCTCGGTGAAACCCAGGCGGTCATCATCGGCCACGATTGGGGCGCGCCGGTAGCATGGCACGCGGCGATGTTTCGTCCCGATGTCTTCACCGCCGTTGCCGGCCTCAGCGTGCCGCCGCCGTTGCGTGGTCGGGGGCGTCCGCTCGAAACGCTTCGCAAGGACGGCATCAGCAATTTCTACTGGCAGTATTTTCAGGAACCCGGCGTCGCCGAAGCCGAGTTCGAGCGCGACGTCGATTTCACGATGCGCGCGATGTTTTCAGGCGGCTTTTCCAGTCCGGTTCGTTCGCTGTTCGTCGAACACGGCCATGGCTTTCTCGGCGATCCCGCGATCGAGCGCCCGTTGCCCGACTGGATCAGCGAGGCCGATCTCGCGCAATTCGTCGCGACCTACAAAGCGTCAGGGTTTCGCGGCGGCATGAACTGGTATCGCAATATCGACCGCAATTGGGAGCTGACCGCGCCATGGCAAGGCGCGCGGATCCACCAGCCCTCTTTGTTCATCGCGGGCTCGGAGGATTCCGTCATCACCGGGCTGATCGGCAAGAAGCGCGTCGGCGACATGGAGCGCGTCGTCAGCAACCTCAAGGGCAAGATCATCCTCGACGGCGCCGGTCACTGGATTCAGCAGGAGCGTCCGGCGCAAGTGAACGCGGCTTTGATCGCATTTCTCAAGGACAACGGACCTCAGTAGAGCCCGCGACCGCCGAGCACATCGGCGCTGCTGCGCGGATCGCCGGACATGTAAGCCGCAACCGAGCGCGCCGACGGCGCGCTGTCAGCTTCGGCCTCATAGCCGACGTAACGCGAATTCGCCATCGCGGCGCGGCCGTTGCGCGGCCGGTTCGAGGCCGACATCTCCGACGTCGCATTGATCGAGGCGACATCGGCCGACGTATTGCCGAGCGAATACGGCCGGCCCTCCGGCGTCGGCACATCGCCGCGCGCGACCCGGTTCGATTGAGGAAGGCTTGCCTGCGGCAGATCGGGCACGAAGGACGGGCCGGACGCGACGCGCACCATCGACGGCGACGGCGCCGGTTCATTGGTCCGCAAGGTCGCGACAAGCTGGCGGTCATCGGAACCTTCGAGCGGCGCGCGCCCGACATATTCGACGCGGACCTGCGCGATGCCGTGATCCTTGAATTCAAGCAGCGTCGCCGCGCGGTTCGACACGTCGATGACGCGATTGCCGTGATACGGCCCGCGATCGTTGACGCGGACCACGAGCGATTTACCGTTCTTGAGATTGGTGACGCGCGCGTAGCTCGGAATGGGCATCGTCGGATGCGCGGCGGTCAGCGAGGTCATGTCGAAGACCTCGCCATTGGCCGTCAACCGGCCGTGAAAATCGTCACCGTACCAGGACGCCAATCCTTCGGCGCGGTAGCGCGCGTTCTCTTCCGGGACATAGACCCGGCCGGCCACGGTATAGGGTTTGCCGACACGATAGGTGCCGCCGCCTTTCGGCACGGCTTCGCCGAAACCGACGACTCGCGGGCTCGACGACACGCCGTATTTCGGGTCGACCCGGCTGGACAGTTTGTTGGACGAGGCGCAGTTGGCCAGAACCAGACAAGCGCCAGCCGCCGCGATGACGCGGGCAGCCGATTCGGCTCGTTGTGAAAACTGCATCCCCACCCGCCCCAGATTGTAGATCAGCGACATCTCGTCATCGCAGAGACGCCCGCTTGTCTTGATACTGCCCACATCGGTACCAAGATGTGACTATATCAAAGATTAAAGGCGGCTGAAATACGATGGCGCCCGTTATGGTTAACGCCGGATAAACGCCGCGCGCGCTCTACC
>JAQGJY010000431.1 GCA_028290325.1 Tardiphaga sp. | reverse complement strand
CATCGGCACAATCGTGACACCCGGGAGCCGCGTCCCCTCTTCCCACCGGGGCAAGGGTTGGGGGGAGAGGCTGATACGCCAAAGAGATTTGATCGCCCTCACCCGGAGGCATCGCTGCGCGCGCGTCCGACCTCCCCCGGTGGGGGAATGTGAGGCAGTGCATGCGGCAACACTGATCATCATCGCGAAACCCTCAATGACCCAGATAGACTTCGATGACCTTCGGGTCGTTCTGCACCTTTTCCATCGAGCCTTCGGACAGGATTTGACCCTGATGCAGAACGGTCACCTTGTGCGCGATGTCCTCGACGAATTTCATGTCATGCTCGATGACGAGCACCGAGCGATCCTTGATGATCGTGTTGAGCAGTTCGGCGGTCTTGACGCGCTCGCTGACGCTCATGCCCGCCACCGGCTCGTCGAGCATCAGCAATTCCGGATCCTGAATCAGCAGCATGCCGATCTCGAGCCACTGCTTCTGGCCGTGGCTGAGGAAACTCGCAAACATGTCGAGACGATCTTTCAGAAAAATCATCTCGGCGACCTCCTGCACGCGCTCGCGCACCGCGGCATCGCGCTTGAACATCAGCGAACCAAAAACCGTGCGGCCGCGTGGATAGGAGATTTCGAGATTCTCGAACACGGTGAGATCGTCGAAGATCGACGGAGTCTGAAATTTGCGACCGACGCCGGCGTGGACGATTTCGTTCTCCTTCAATTTCGTCAGCTCCTTGCCGCGAAACTGGATCGAACCCGAGGTCGCCTTCGTCTTGCCGCAGATCAGATCGAGCACCGTCGTCTTGCCGGCGCCGTTCGGTCCGATGATGACGCGGATCTCGTTCTCCTCGACGTAGAACGACAGGTCGTTGACCGCCTTGAAGCCGTCGAAAGACACTGTGAGCGCTTCGACCGCGAGCAGAAATTCCGGAGGCTGATGTCCGACGAGCATGATGGTCCCCTACTCTGCCGGTGCGCCGTCGGCGACGCCGCCGGTCCAGCCGTTTTTCGATTTGCGCGATGCGATCAGGCGATCGAGGCGGTTCTGCACGTGGTCGCGCCAGATCCCGGACAGGCCGTTCGGAAAGAACAGCACGACGGCGATGAACAGGCCGCCGAGGCCGAACAGCCACAGTTCCGGGAATGATTCCGACAGGCTGGTTTTCGCGTAGTTCACCAATAGCGTGCCGTAGATCGCGCCGAAGATCGACATGCGGCCGCCGACCGCCGTGTAGATGACCATCTCGATCGACGGCACGATGCCGACGAAGGATGGCGACATGAATCCGACCTGCAAAGTGAACATCGCGCCGCCGATCGCGGCGAAGATCGCGGCGCCGCAATAGGCGAAGATCTTGAAGTTGGCGACGCTGTAGCCGGAGAAGCGGACGCGATCTTCTTGCTCGCGCATGGCGACGAGGATGCGGCCGAGCTTGGTGAGGCGGATGAACTGCGCGCAGATGATGCAGCCGAACAGGCAGACCACTTCGAAGAAATAGAGGATGACTTTGGCGCTGTCGGTGCGGATATCCCAGCCGTGCAGCGTCCGCAGATCGGTGATGCCGTTGATGCCGCCGGTATAGCCCTGCTGGCCGACGATCAGAATCGTCAGGATCGCCGCGATCGCCTGCGTGATGATCGCGAAATAGACGCCGCCGACCCGCCGCTTGAACATCGCGGCGCCGATGATGAAAGCGAGCACGCCGGGGACGACGAAGATCGCGATGATCGTGAAGGTCAGGCTCTGAAACGGCTGCCAGAACAGCGGCAGCGACGTGATCTGATTCCAGTCCATGAAATCGGGAATGCCGGGCGTGGACTGGATCTTGGTGTTGGCGATGCTGGAGGCTTCCAGCTTGAGATACATCGCCATGCAATAGCCGCCGAGCCCGAAGAACACGCCCTGCCCGAGGCTGAGAATGCCGCCGTAGCCCCAGCACAGCACCAGGCCGAGCGCGACGAAGGCGTATGTCAGATATTTCGCGACGAGGTTGAGGCGGAACACGTCGAGAAACAGCGGCAGGATCACGAACAGCAACAAGGCCAGCGACAGGAAGCCGAGCAGTTCCGACCGATTGAAGAAGCGTGAGGTGATCATGATCGTTCCTGCTTTCCGGTGTCGTGCTTACTTACGGACCTTGAGCGCGAAGAGACCCTGCGGCCGCATCATCAGGATCGCGACGATCGCAAGCAGCGTGAGCACTTTCGCCATCGATCCGGACATGAAGAACTCCATCGTCGATTGCGCCTGTGAGATCGTGAAGGCCGAGGCGATGGTGCCGAACAGGCTGGCGGCGCCGCCGAACACGACGACCAGAAACGTATCGACGATGTAGAGCTGCCCCGAGGTCGGCCCGGTCGAACCGATCATCGTGAAGGCGGAGCCGGCGATGCCGGCGATGCCGCAGCCGAGGCCGAACGTATAACGATCGACCTTTTCGGTATTGATGCCGACGGCACCGGCCATGACGCGATTCTGCATCACCGCGCGGACCTGACGGCCCCAGCGCGATTTATACATGATGTAAGCGACGCAGACCGTGATCAGCAGCGTCAGGCACATCACGAAGATGCCGTTGATCGGCACTTCGATGGTGTCGGTGATCTGTTTGGAGCCGAGCATCCATTGCGGCAGGTCAACACCGACTTCGCGTGCGCCGAACACCGACCGATAGGCCTGTTGCAGGATCAGACTAAGGCCCCAGGTCGCGAGCAGCGTATCCAGCGGGCGCTTGTAGAGATGGCGGATCAGCGCCCACTCCACCAACATGCCGAGCGCGCCGGAGGCGAGAAACGCCAGCGCCATGGCGAGGAAAAAGTAGCCGCCGAACAAAGACGGCAAATAGGTCTG
>JAQGJY010000383.1 GCA_028290325.1 Tardiphaga sp. | reverse complement strand
AGCCGGAGTCGCCATTCTCGATGGCATAACGTCGATCCGCCGGCAGCGTCTGGCCGGGGGTCAGGGCGACGCGGTCGAGCCGCTCGGGCGTCAGTCCCTTGACGGGATAGCGATATATCGATGCGATGGTGGCAGAGCTCATGTTCATCCTAACCGGTCCGAAGGCCGTCACCGCCCGCGAAGCCAGGTGACTCAGTACACGCATCATCGATGCTCTGGAATACTGGGCGCCCGCTTTCGCGCCGGATGACGGCTTCTGTACTCATCAATAATCTCTTTCTGTCACCCCTTTTCGCGGCGCCTTGTCATGCCCACCTTTGTGGCAAGCCGAACGAACCGGCGAAACCCAGTGAAGATGCTTCAGCCCGTGCCTTCGGGGCGGCGGAAGCAGGCCGAGGGACACATCGTATGAATATCGAGAAATACACCGAGCGTGTGCGCGGCTTCATCCAGTCCGCGCAATCATTGGCGGTGCGCGAGGGCCATCAGCAGTTCTCGCCGCTGCATATCCTGAAAGTTCTGCTGGACGATCCGGAAGGTCTGGCGGGCGGTCTGATCGACCGCGCCGGCGGCCAGTCGCGCGCGATCCTGAAAGCGACCGAAGACGCGCTGAACAAGATGCCGAAAGTCTCGGGCGGCGGCGCGGGTCAGATCTATCTGGCACCGGCGACGGCGCGCGCCTTCGAGGCGGCGGAACAGGCCGGCGAAAAAGCCGGCGATTCGTTCGTCACCGTCGAGCGGCTATTGCTGGCTCTGGCGCTGGACAAGGACTCCGAGGCGGGCGTGCTGCTCGCCAAAGGCGGCGTTACGCCGCAGAACCTCAACACCGCGATCAATGCGCTGCGCAAGGGCCGCACCGCCGATTCGGCGACGGCCGAGAATGCCTATGACGCGCTGAAGAAATACGCCCGCGACCTCACGCAGGCCGCGCGCGACGGCAAGCTCGATCCCGTGATCGGCCGCGACGAGGAAATCCGCCGCACCATTCAGGTGCTGTCACGCCGCACCAAGAATAACCCGGTGCTGATCGGCGAGCCCGGTGTCGGCAAGACCGCGATCGTCGAAGGCCTCGCGCTGCGTATGCTCAACGGTGACGTGCCGGAAAGCCTCAAGGACAAGAAACTTCTGTCGCTCGATCTCGGATCGCTGATCGCCGGCGCGAAATATCGCGGCGAATTCGAGGAGCGGCTGAAGGCCGTGTTATCGGAAGTGACGGGGGCCGAGGGCGGCATCGTCTTGTTCATCGACGAGATGCACACCCTGATCGGCGCCGGCAAAGGCGACGGCGCGATGGATGCGTCGAACTTGCTGAAACCGGCTTTGGCGCGCGGCGAACTGCATTGCATCGGCGCGACCACGCTCGACGAATATCGCAAGCATGTCGAAAAAGATGCCGCGCTGGCGCGGCGCTTCCAGCCGATCTTCGTGTCCGAGCCGACGGTCGAGGATACGATCTCGATCCTGCGCGGACTGAAAGACAAATACGAGCAGCATCACGGTGTGCGGATCACCGACTCGGCCTTGGTGGCGGCGACGACATTGTCGAACCGCTACATCACCGATCGGTTTTTGCCGGACAAGGCGATCGACCTCGTCGACGAGGCCGCCGCGCGGCTGAAGATGCAGGTCGATTCGAAGCCGGAAGAACTGGATTCGATGGATCGCGAGATCATCCGGCTCAAGATCGAGCAGGAAGCGTTGAAAAAAGAAACCGATGCGGGTTCGCGCAGCCGGCTAGAGGCGCTTGAGACGGAGTTGGCCGACCTTGAAAAGAAGTCGGCCGACCTGACCTCGCGTTGGAGTGCCGAGAAGAGCAAGCTGTCGAACGCGGCCAAACTGAAAAGCGAGCTGGACGGTTTGCGGCTCGAACTCGCCGACGCGCAGCGGCGCGGCGAATATCAGCGCGCCGGCGAACTCGCTTATGGGCGGATTCCCGAGCTCGAAAAGCGTCTCGGCGAGATCGAGGCCAGCGAAAACTCCGGCGAGATGATGGAGGAGGCCGTTACGGCCAACCACGTCGCGCAAGTGGTCTCGCGCTGGACCGGCGTGCCGGTCGACAAGATGCTGGAGGGCGAGAAGGACAAGCTGCTGCGGATGGAAGATAGCCTTGGCAAGCGTGTGGTCGGGCAGGCCGAAGCGGTACGCGCGGTCGCCACCGCCGTGCGTCGTTCGCGCGCCGGTTTGCAGGATCCCAACCGGCCGATGGGCTCGTTCATGTTTCTGGGTCCGACCGGCGTCGGCAAGACCGAGCTGACCAAGGCGCTCGCGGAATATCTGTTCAATGACGAGACCGCGATGGTCCGCCTCGATATGTCCGAATATATGGAGAAGCATTCGGTCTCGCGCTTGATCGGCGCGCCGCCCGGCTATGTCGGCTACGACGAAGGTGGGGCGCTGACGGAAGCGGTGCGGCGCAGGCCGTATCAGGTGGTGCTGTTCGACGAAATCGAGAAGGCGCATCCGGATGTCTTCAACGTGCTGTTGCAGGTGCTCGACGACGGACGCCTGACCGACGGGCAGGGCCGCACGGTCGATTTCCGCAACACGCTGATCGTCATGACCTCGAATCTCGGCTCCGAATTTCTGGTCAATCAGCCGGAGGGCGAGGAGACCACCGTCGTCCGCGAGCAGGTGATGGGCATGGTCCGCGCGCATTTCCGGCCGGAGTTCTTGAACCGGGTGGACGAGATCATCCTGTTCCATCGGCTGCAAAAGAGCGAGATGGGCCGGATCGTCGAGATCCAGTTCGGGCGTCTGCAACGATTGCTGGTGGATCGCAAGATCGCCTTGTCGCTCGATGACGGCGCGCGCGACTGGCTCGCCGCGAAGGGCTGGGATCCCGCTTATGGGGCGCGTCCGCTGAAGCGCGTGGTGCAGAAGTTCGTGCAGGATCCGCTGGCGGAAATGATCCTCGCCGGCGACGTGCGCGACGGCGATCCGGTGGCGATCTCGACCGCGGGCGGCGTGCTGACCTTCAACGGGCAGCCGCACGCGGCGGGAATTCCTCAGTTCGATGAGGCCCCGCCGAAGCGGATGCTGAATTGAGGCGTATCCACTCTGCGCGGATGGGTCGTTCGTCACCGGCGTCGGGTGTGGGCTGCCGTCCGCATCCCCCTACGGGGTGGGCAGAGACCAGCAAGCCGCGTGGCGCGACTGCATGACATGACAACAGCGTTGTCTACCGCGCCGTGATCTGACGGGCGAAGCTGTTGGCGGCGGCGCCGCCGCGGCCGGCTTGACCGGGCGTGCCGAGGTCCTCGGAGACGCGGCTGTTGCGATTGGTCATCAAGGCCTCGATGCGGTCGCGTTCCTTTTCGAAGCTTGCGATCATCGGGCCCTCGAGCGAGCGGCCGCGCGGCAATTTCACGCGCATCGGATCGACGAAGCGGCCGTTGACCAGAATTTCGTAATGGACGTGGGCGCCGGTGGACATGCCGGTCGAGCCGACGAAGCCGATCACCTGGCCCTGCCTCACGCGCTTGCCGGGCTCCATGCCCTTGGCATAGGCCGACATATGGCCATAGGCGGTCTCGTAACCGTTGTTGTGCTTGAGGCGGATATATTTGCCGTAGCCGCCTTCCCAGCCGACCTTCTCGACGACGCCGTTGCCGGAGGCGAAAATCGGCGTGCCGTAGGGCGTCGACCAATCGACGCCGGTGTGCATCTTCACATAGCCGAGGATCGGATGGCGGCGTCCACCGAAACCGGAGCGCATGATCGCGTTGCTGACCGGCTTGCGGACCAGAAACTTTTTCGCGCTCTTGCCGCTCTCGTCATAGTAATCGACGACCGAATCGTCGGGGGTCTGGAAACGGTAGTATTTCTTGGTCTCCCCGCCGACGGTGAGCGAGGCGAACAAGACGTCGGTCTTTTCGGTGATCGTCGCGCCGTCGTCCTCGCCGGCGAAGAACACATCGAACGAATCGCCGGGCTGGACCTTGCGCTGGAAATCGACGTCGTAGGAATAGATGCGGACCATGTCCTCGATGACGGTGGCGGGGACTTTATTGCGGAGCGCGGTTTCGTAGATGCTCTGGTAGAGCCGCACGCCGCTGCCGTCGTCATCGTCATCGTCGGCACTGTTATCGATGGCCTCGGCGACGGTATTGAGGCTGGAGACATCGACGGCGACGTAGCGCCCGAGATCCGACAAGGCCGACACCGCCTCGATCGTCGAGTCGTTGGCGATGACGACGCGGTAGGGCTGCAAACGCTGGCCCGGCCGTATCGGCACCATCAGGATGCGCAGTTTCTGGCCTTCCTTGAGGCCGCCGTCGCGGCCGCGCGGGCCGAGCGTCGCGGCGATTGCCTTGGCTTCCTCCGGCGTCGCGCCCTGATCGCGCATGATTGTCAGGATCGTATCGTTCTTCTTCACCACCACGACGCGCTCGCCGACCGGATTGCCGCCCGTCACCTGATCCTTGGTTTTCGGCAGCAATGTCACGTTTTCCGGCACGACGCGGGTCTCGAATCCGGCATAGGGATCGGCGACCGCGCCCTCGGTGGCATAGGCCATCCGCAATTCGGGCTGGGCGCCGACATCGGTCGAGGCGCTGGCGACCGTGTAGCGCACGCCGCCATTGCCGCCGCGCCAGCTCGAGACATCGCGCACGCGCATCAACACGTCGTCGATCGCGACGCTGGCGGCGATCTTGGCTTTCGGCAGCACCGTGCCGAGATCGCGCGTCACGAACGAGACTTCGGCGTCGGGCTCGATCGCTTCGGGATTCTGCGCGTCCTCGATCGAGGTCGGCGCCGAGGCGGTGCCGATATCGGTCAGCATGCGCTGGGCGTTGAAGGGCGGGATTTTCGCGGTGAGATCGCTGGTCGACATCGACAGGTTGCCGGCGATGCGAATGAACGGCCGCACCCGCATGATGTCGCGCGCGCCGACCCGCGTGACCGTCGACACGCGCACGACTTGACGGGCGGCGCCGGATTCGTTGGGCGGCGGAAGTCGGTCGCTTTTATGCAGGCTGGCTTGTTTATCGGTGGCGCCGAATGCGCCGCGCAGCGCGCCTTCGACGCGTTCGGGCACTTTCGCGAACGTCATTTCGCCGTCGAGCGACGCGAAAACGGCGCCGCCGATCAAGGCCGCGCCGCACAGGCCGGTGAGAATGGTACCGCTGAACCATTGCACGGAAACGCGACGGCGATCGATGACGGCGGCTTCCGAACCATCGACGGATAGCGGCGGCTCGTGGCCGAGGTCGATGACCCCGGTCTCACGATCGTAGCTGCCGAAGCGCGACGCCTTGTGGTTCAAACCACCATCTCCCCGAAAACCATCAGCGTCCGTTCGATCCGTTAAGCGATGGTGCCGCTGCCCACATCATGGCCGACATCCGTCGCTGTCCCCGTTAGCGCTCAAGCGGATGGAGCCGCTGATCCGCGTTTTCAATTTAGGTCAGACCGCAATCAAAGGCCGATATGGTTCGATTTGCATGCGCCAAAATGCTGGCGGACGAAGCGAACGTCAATGGCGCATTCAACGATGGTCTGTTCCCCTTCACGGCCGTGTCATGGCGCGCGGTCTAAGATCCTCACAATGATCTTGCCGCTGTGAGGCGCTGGCGGATGTCACCCGCCAGCTCTCAAGCACGATATCCGCAAGAGTCGGCACGCATGATTCCACCACGCGATCGTACGCCTCACCGCGTCAAAGCAGGACAAAAGATCAGAATTGCGGCCCCGATGTCAGAAACCGCGGTCCCGCGGCCGCGGCGACAACCCGTCATGCGGCCGGAAACCCCTTCGGAAACCAGATCGTCGCAGGATTGTGGCTCAAGTGCGGCGCGTTTTGCGGCGCGATTTCATCGACTCGTATTGCGGTGCAAAATTTTTCAGGCGCGAGAAACCCCCAAGGCACGGGGCTTTCGCGGCCTTCGCCAAATCGTTTTGCGCTGCGTGACGTTTTTTTGAAAAAACATCGTTGACAGCAAGCGAGGGTGGGGCCTATACAACGGCCACTGAGCGCGGCGGCGCCGGGGCCCACGGCCCAGGCGCACTTCCGTGCCTCTCAAGCTCCTTCACTCGATGGTGCTCAACAGCCGGTCAGTTGCCGGTTGTGAATTGTCGTCGGTGATTAGGTTGAGAGCCTCGGAAACGAGCGCTTCAGTAACACGATCCTCTCTGCGGAGAGATCGAGATTTCTTCCTTAGGGAAGGTGAGACCTTCGGGTTTCGGGCTGTTTGACAAGTAAAGATGAAGAAAGAGAAACGTGGACGGCGGAGTCCTTGCGGGTCTCGATCATAGAAGAACTTCGGTTCTTTGACGGTTGGGGCCGGACGAAAGACTTCGGCGGCACACGTTTACATTAGGTTACACCATGATGTCCTTCGGGATGTCGTGACGGCAGCGATGTGAATCGTTGTCGGCATTATATGGTGGGACCTCGTCAATAAACGTAGTGATCAGCCGGTTTAAAGTTTCAAGTCCAACTTGAGAGTTTGATCCTGGCTCAGAGCGAACGCTGGCGGCAGGCTTAACACATGCAAGTCGAACGGGCATAGCAATATGTCAGTGGCAGACGGGTGAGTAACGCGTGGGAACGTAC
>JAQGJY010000337.1 GCA_028290325.1 Tardiphaga sp. | reverse complement strand
TCGGCGGCATCACCTTCGAGCAGGCCGAATCGATCTATGCGGCCGGCGCGGATTCCATCGCCGTGGTTAGTGATGTGACGCAGAACGCCGATCCCGACGCGCGGGTGAGGCAGTGGCTCGATGCGACGCGCGAGGCGGTGTGATGAAATATCGAGCCCGACACGATTTCTGCCGTCACCATCCGCCAAGCAGTGGACCCATCATGCTGCGACCTCGAATTCAATCGCGGGCGTCCGGAATATTGGCCGCCCAATCAAGCCGGGCGATGACGGCCATTAGCTGATCGCGCGCATCGCCAAACAGAACATACAGGAAGGACGCCCCATGAACATCCGATCCAATCCCGACACCGTTCGCCCCGCCGTCACCACCGGCCCGTTGCCGTCGTCGCGCAAGATTTTCGTCACACCGGATGAAGCGCCCGATGTGCGCGTGCCGCTGCGCGAAATCATTCTATCGAAGGGCGCGAACGAGCCGAACCTTCCGGTCTACGACACGTCCGGCCCCTATACCGACCCGAATGTCATCATCGATGTGAACGCGGGCCTGTCGCGCGGTCGCATCGCCTGGGTCAAGGAGCGCGGCGGCGTCGAGGAATATGATGGCCGCGATATCAAGCCGGAAGATAACGGCAATGTCGGCGCATCGCATGCCGCGAAATCCTTCACCGCGCATCACAGACCGCTGCGCGGCGTCGGTGATGCGATGATCACGCAATACGAATTCGCCCGCGCCGGCATCATCACCAAGGAGATGATCTACGTCGCGACGCGCGAGAACCTCGGCCGCAAGGTACAGCTCGAACGCGCCGAAGCCGCGATCGCCGACGGCAATTCGTTCGGCGCCAACGTTCCGGCCTTCGTGACGCCCGAATTCGTGCGCTCGGAAATCGCGCGCGGTCGCGCCATCATTCCGTGCAACATCAACCACGCCGAGCTGGAGCCGATGATTATCGGCCGCAACTTCCTCACCAAGATCAATGCCAATATCGGCAACTCCGCCGTGACGTCGTCCGTCGAGGAGGAAGTGGACAAGATGGTGTGGGCGATCCGCTGGGGCGCGGACACCGTGATGGACCTCTCGACCGGCCGCAACATTCACACCACACGCGAATGGATTCTGCGCAACGCGCCGATCCCGATCGGCACCGTGCCAATCTACCAGGCACTGGAAAAATGCGACGGCGATCCGGTCAAACTGACCTGGGAACTGTACAAGGACACGCTGATCGAACAATGCGAGCAGGGCGTCGATTACTTCACCATCCATGCCGGCGTGCGGCTGCCCTACATCCACCTCACCGCCAATCGCGTGACCGGCATCGTCTCGCGCGGGGGGTCGATCATGGCCAAATGGTGTCTCGCGCATCACAAGGAGAGCTTCCTCTACACGCATTTCGAGGAAATCTGCGACCTGATGCGGAAGTATGACGTCTCGTTCTCGCTCGGTGACGGCTTGCGTCCGGGTTCGATCGCCGACGCCAATGACCGCGCGCAATTCGCCGAACTCGAGACATTGGGCGAGCTCACCAAGGTGGCGTGGGCCAAGGGCTGTCAGGTGATGATCGAAGGCCCCGGCCATGTGCCGTTGCACAAGATCAAGATCAACATGGACAAGCAGCTCAAGGAATGCGGCGAGGCGCCGTTCTATACGCTCGGACCGCTGACGACCGACATCGCGCCGGGCTATGATCACATCACCTCCGGCATCGGCGCGGCGATGATCGGCTGGTTCGGCTGCGCGATGCTTTGCTATGTGACGCCGAAGGAGCATCTCGGCCTGCCGAATCGCGACGACGTCAAAGTCGGCGTCATCACCTACAAGATCGCGGCGCATGCGTCCGATCTCGGCAAGGGCCATCCAGCGGCGCAACTGCGCGACGACGCGTTGTCGCGGGCGCGTTTCGACTTCCGCTGGGAGGATCAGTTCAACCTTGGCCTCGATCCCGAAACCGCGGTCGCCTATCATGACGAAACGCTGCCGAAGGATGCCCACAAGGTCGCGCATTTCTGCTCGATGTGCGGACCGAAATTCTGCTCGATGAAGATCACGCAGGACGTCCGCGACTACGCGGCGACCTTGGGCGACAATGAAAAGGCGGCGCTGAATCTCAGCGTCGATGGCCGGTCGTCGATCGGCATGACGATGTCAGGCGTGATCGCGGACGGCATGTCGCAGATGAGTGAGAAGTTCTTGAAGATGGGCGGCAAAGTCTATGTCGAGGCCGACGCGGTGAAGGACAGCAATAAGGTGCTGTGATTTTCCGTGCGTGGTCGGCCGAGGCCGGCTGCGCTTTCATTGTCGAGGGAAATGGTCGGACGCAAGTCCGGCCGTTTGCTTGCGACATTCGACCACCAGATGCCGCGAGCGTCTTCATGACGTGCGTTTTTGAATGGCATTGGCGGACGGGGCCGGTGCCGGCAACGGGCAATCGGCGAACGCGGCCTGGATCGCGGGTTCGGAGCCGTCGAGTTTGTATTCGGCGGTGGTGCGGCCCTGGGTGATCGACCGAATTCGCAAATAGAGGACGCGCGCGCCTCGCAGATCATTGACGAACCGCACCACCGCCGGGGTTTCCTCGATCACGACCATGCGTTCGTCCTGCATGAAGCGGACGCCATCGATATTGTCCCGTCCCGGCTTGTCGTCGAAGCGATAGCCAAGCGTGGTATTGACGTCCGCGCCGATCTTCCAGCCGAAGGCGAAGCGCACCAGCGGCTTGCCATCGAAACAGGTCAATTGCATCAACGATGGCTTGGGATAATCCTCGTAGGTGTTTGAAGCGAGGGCAATGATCCCGGCGCTCGGCAATTGCGCGCCGGTGACGCGATCGAGCTGCCGGGCGATCCGCCATTCACCGGACATCACCTCGCCGCTGGACGTGACGTAAGGATCGCGATTCACGCAGCCGCCAAGGGTCATTGCGACGCCGATCCACAACGCGACCACAACACGCACGCCGCCTCTCCCCCGACAGACCGAGGTGATCATGCAACCTCAAGATGCGGCGGGCAAGAGGTATCTTTGAACCGCCAATCCCGTACGGTTCATCTCGGCCGCCTGTTGCCGGGCTCGCCCCAGCGGCGTTCGTCGCCGCGATCGCGCTCGGAATGACGGCGCCGCAAGTATGTGTTCAACAGCAGAGATTTATCGCGTCGTGGATTTGTTTCCGAATGGCCAGTCGATCACGCGTGCGGCGTACAGCGACCACCACATGATGACCGGCTGAAACGCCAGTCGCGGGCCGTGATAGAGCCAGCTCGAGCTCACATAGGGCAGGTCGATCGCATCCATCGCGTGCTTGAAATTCGCTGGCCAGACGCACAGCGCATAGACGGCCATCGCGACGCCGGCCCCCCAGCGCAGCGGCTTCGTCACCAGCGCGAGCGAGACGGCGATTTCGAAAACCCCGGCGAGCAAAACCACCTGAAGCGGATACGGCACCCAGGACGGCGTGATCGACAGCAGCTTGTCCGGCGCCAGCAGATGCGCGAGGCCCGCCGCTGTGTAGAACAGCGCGATGGCCCAGCGCATCGCGGCGCGGACCATCGCGTCGTCCCCATCGGGCGCGCTCACGAACGCGGTCAGGCCTTGTCGACCACGTCCGTCATCGGGCGGTCGTTGCCGCGCGCGGTTTCCTCGTGCCATTGCCCTTTGGAATCCTCGTATTGAATGACCTCGGTTTCGCCCGGCGCCTGCTGATGCGCGGCCGCGCGCTTTGCGGCGGCCGAGGCGGCGGCATGGGTCGGGTGGGGTTCGGAGAACACATTGTTCACCTTGTAGGCCCAGCCGCCGTCGTGCTCGACGATTTCATACGTCACTTTGGCCATGGCAAACTCCTGACATCGGGCGCGATCAAAAATCACCCCGCGTTAAATGGATTGTGCTTGCCAACGTGCCGGATGCGATGAAGGTTCCCGGTGCGGGTTCCGTCCGGCTTGGCGCGGTGATCGCCACCGCGAACGGACGGACGCGGAGACAACGGATGCTGCAAAGCAAGACTCACATTGCGTTGGCCTGCGTGCTCAGCGCGCTGGCCGGTTATGTCGATGGCATCGGTTTCATCCATCTCGGCGGATTGTTCGTCTCCTTCATGAGCGGCAACTCGACGCGCCTCGGGGTCACGTTGGCCGATGGCCATTATGGCGGCGCCGGTGAGGCGCTCGGGCTGATCGCGATGTTCGTGCTCGGCTCGGCAATCGGCAGCCTGATCGCGACCGGCAAGGGCCGCTATCGCCAGGCCTTGATCCTGCTGGTCGAGACGCTGTTGCTCGCGGCGGCGGCGGGTTGTTACATGCTGGGTCGGCCGACGCTGGCGATCGCCGCTATCGTGCTGGCCATGGGACTGGAGAATTCGGTGTTTCAGGTCGGCGGCGGTGCCGGAATCGGGCTGACCTACATGACCGGCGCGCTGGTCAAAGTCGGGCAGGGGCTGGCCACCGCGATCACCGGCGGCCCACGCTGGACATGGTTGCCGAATCTGTTGCTTTGGGCCGCATTGGTCGCAGGTTCGCTGCTCGGTGCGATCGCCTATCACCGGATCAACCTGCTGGCGATCTGGTTCGCCGCCGGCATCACGCTGTTGCTGTGCATCGCGCTCGCGGTCGCGCAATGGCGTCTTGGCCGCCGCGAATTGACAGCCTGATGTGCCGTATGATCTGAGCGGAGCAACAACGGAAAGGGGGACACAATGCAACCAGGCCAACCCCGCGCGGCGTGTCTGATCGGCTGGCCGGCGGCGCATTCGCGATCGCCGCTGATCCATCATCACTGGCTGCGCGAGCTGAACATCGAGGGCGGCTACAGCATCGAGTCCGTGCCGCCGGAAGGCTTCGCCGAATTCGCGATGAACCTCGCGCATCACGGTTATATCGGTGGCAACGTCACGATCCCGCACAAGGAGCGCGTGCTGCAACTGGCTGATTGCGACGATCGCGCCAAAGCCGTCGGCGCGGCGAATACTTTGTATTACGTCGGCGACCGGCTCCACGCGACCAATACCGATGTCGAGGGCTTCATCGGCAATCTCGACGCGGCCGCGCCGGGCTGGGATAGCGGGACCGAGGCGCTGGTGCTCGGCGCCGGCGGATCGTCGCGCGCCGTTGTGTTTGGATTGTTGGAGCGCGGCATCGCGCGCATTCATCTCGCCAATCGCAGCATTGCGCGCGCGCAGGCGATCGCGGCGCAATTCGGCGACCGCGTCATGCCTATGGCGTGGGATGCGATCCCGGCGGCAATGAAAACGGCGGAGCTGCTGGTCAACACGACCTCGCTCGGCATGAAGGGGCAGCCCGATCTCGTCATCGATGTCGCGGGCCTGCCGGCGGAGGCTGTCGTCGCCGACCTGGTCTACGTGCCGTTGCGGACGCCGTTGCTCGCGGCGTCGCAGGCGCGCGGACTGCGGACCGCCGATGGACTCGGCATGTTGCTGCATCAGGCCGTGCGCGGCTTCGAGTTGTGGTTCGGCCAGAAGCCGCAGGTGACGGCGAAGCTGCGCGCCATCGTCGAGGCGGATCTGCAACCGCACACGGTTGCGTGAGCGGTGAAATTTATCGGACCTCCGAACGTAGTCTTTGAAGACGTCCGCGCGATCGCGCGTGGCAATCTTCGGAGATCACATGAGACATTACATTCCATCCGCGCTCGCCGCCTCGGCGCTTGCGCTGACAGTGCTCGCGTCCACCGCCATGGCGCAGCAGCCGCAGGGCGTCCGCATTCGCGGCACCATCGAGAAGGTCGATGGCAATGTGCTGACGGTGAAAGCGCGTGAGGGCGACGAAAAAATCGTCAAGCTGCCGGACGATGTGCGCGTCACCGGCATCGCCAGGATCGCGATGTCCGAAATCAAGCCCGGCTCCTATATCGGCGTGTCCGGCATGCCGAAAGCCGACGGCAAGCAGCAGGCGCTAGCGATCCACATCTTCATGGAATCGCAGCGCGGCGCCGGCGAGGGCTTTCAGCCGTGGGATCTGAAGCCTGGCAGCAGCATGACCAACGCGACCGTCGCCGACCGCGTCACCGCCACGTCCGGCGAAACCATCACGGTGAAATACAAGGGCGGCGAGAAGACGATCGATGTGACGCCGGAGACGCCGATCGTCACGTTCCTGCCGGGGGAAAAGTCCGAGTTGAAGCCGGGCGCGAAGGTCATCATCTTCGGCGCCGTTCAAGGCGCGGATGGCAAATTCGAAGCCGGCCGTCTCGGCGTCGGCCGCGACGGCATCACGCCGCCGATGTAAGGCCGCGTGCCGTCGTCAGCGGATCAATCCTGATACACGTAGCCGCGCTGGTAAAACGGACGCGGCGCGTATCCTTGAGGCGCGTAGCCCTGCTGGGCGTAGCCGCGATCGACATAATATTGCTGCGAGCTGCCCTGAGCGTCGTAGCTGCGGCGATAGCCGCGCGGCACGGAGTAACCGTTCGAATCGATCTGCGCGCCATCCGAATAGACGTAGCCGTTCGGAGCCTGAGGCAGCACGCGGCGCGGCGCGATCTGGCGAGCCGGCGGCAGCGGATCGAGCGACGAGACGACGGGATTTCCGGCGGCATCGAAATCCGGCGAGGTCACGTCATCCACGTTGCGACGCGCGGATTTTGTCGGGCGCGGATGGCGTGCGAGCGCGACCTGCGATGAGCCGGTCAACGTCACGCTGGTGTTGAGCACGCCGTCTGCCTTCACGATATCCCACAGTGTCTGGGCGTTGGCCCGTGACAGCCGCACGCAGCCATGTGAAGCGGGCGAGCCAAGGCGGTTCACGGAATCGGTGCCGTGAATGGCATGGCCGGATTTCGTGAAGAAGATCGCGTGCGGCATCGGCGCGTCGTCGAATTCCTTGGAGAAGTGATTCTCCTCCATCCGGAACGTTTGAAATTTGCCGTTCGGGGTTTCGTGCGACGGATTGCCGGTCGAGACCGGCCAGGAATAGCGTTCGACGCCATCGACCGCCACGGTCATTTGCTGCGCGTCCTTGTCCACGGTGATGGCAACCTTCGCCTCGGCGACTCCAGCCAGCACGACGCAGATTGCAGCGGCACCCGACAACGTAGAAAGAAACGCACGCATCTTGTTTTGGCCTCCAAGCCGCCGTCAGTGCCCACCACGTCAATCCCGCCGGAACAATGCCCGAGCGTCTGTGAGGTTTCCAGCACCACGGTGGCAAGATGACGGCATCGTTAACGGCTGGCGAGGCATGATCAAGGCCGCGATGCGGCTAAATGCGGCGCATCACCAGGCTGTGAAACCAACCGCGGGTCATTGCGTTGTATCCGCTCGCGCATCATATGGCGGTTAACGTCATACTTAAGGGGCCTCCGATGAAAGCTCGTAGCAAAACCGCGGCGCTTCCCGCTGCGATGTCGATTAAAGTGAAGCTGGCATTGATCGCGGCCGCTTTGGCCGTGCTGACCATTCCGACTCTCGG
>JAQGJY010000323.1 GCA_028290325.1 Tardiphaga sp. | reverse complement strand
GCCCGCCAGCGGCGCGTCGATCATATGCGCGCCCGGTCGCGGCCCGGCGGCCCAGACGTCGCGATCCTCCGTCGACAGCGGCGACGCATAGACCGACGGCACCGACAGCCGGCCGCCATTGATCATGCGCTTGCCGAATTCGGTGTGCTTGGCGAGCGACAACACCGCGCGCCGCAGCCGCGCCTCCTGCGCCGTCGCCGGCGCCATGAAATCCGTCGAGCGCGTCGACTCGCGGATATTCTCATCGGCCGCGGCGCCGCGCTCGCTGTCGTAGCTGTCGAGCAGCGACGTCGGCGCCGCATCGCGCAACACCATCGCCAGCTTCCAGCCGAGATTCTCCGCGTCCTCGATGCCCGAATTGGCGCCGCGCGCGCCGAACGGCGACACCTGATGCGCGGCGTCGCCGGCGAAGATCACGCGGTCATGCCGAAACTTTTGCATCCGCCGACACTGGAATTTGTAGATCGAAATCCATTCGAACGTAAACGCATCGTGGCCAAGCATGCGCGCTATTCGCGGCCGGACGTTTTCCGGCAGCCGCTCGACGGCAGCGTCGGCGTCGCGGCTCAGTTGCAGATCGATGCGCCAGATATCGTCGGGCTGCCGATGCAGCAACGCCGACTTGCCGGCATGAAACGGCGGATCGAACCAGAACCAGCGCTCGGTCGGAAAGGCCGCCGTCATCTTGACGTCGGCGATCAGGAACTGATCCTCGAACACCTGGCCCTGGAAATCCGCGCCGACCATCGCGCGCAGGCCCGAGCGCGCGCCGTCGCAGGCGACGACGTAACTCGCCGCCAGTCGGTAGGCGCCGTCGGGCGTCTCGATCGTCAGCACGACATGGTCGTTGCGGCGCTCGATCGCCGAGACCTTGTTGCGCCAGCGCAGATCGATCGCGTCGGTCTGCCGCACCCGCGCGACCAGAAACGCCTCGGCGTAATATTGCTGGAGGTTGATGAAAGCCGGCATCTTGTGGCCGGTCTCGGGCAGCAGATCGAACTGATACAGCAGCGCGTCGCCGGAGAAGATCCGGCCGACATTCCACACCACGCCCTTTTCGACCATCGGCGCGGCGACGCCGAGCCGGTCCCACACTTCCAACGACCGTTTCGAGAAGCAGATCGCGCGCGAGCCTTCGCCGATCCGGTCGGCGTCGTCGAGCAGCACGACGTCGTGGCCGCGTTGTCCGAGATCGAGCGCCAGCGTCAGACCGACCGGCCCGGCGCCGACGATCACGACCGGATGATGCGCGATATCGCGGCGGTCCTGATCCGCGTGGCGACGATATCCGAAGCTGGTGGACACGCCTGCGGTCACGTCTCACTCCCTGCGCTGGCTTTTGCGACGCCGCTTTGATATAGTCTCAAATGCAACTATCTCACGCCATGCTTACGCGGTCAACCATGCCGAAGCTCGATCTGTTTCAATTCACGCCGTTCCGCATCAACCGGCTGGCGGCGGAAATCAGCGCCGCGCTGTCGAGCGAGTATCGCGATCGTTACGGCATCGACATTCCGGAATGGCGCGTGCTGGCGACGTTGGGATTTCGGCAGGAGCCGTGCACCGCGCAATACGTCGTCGACTGCACGCGGACGCATAAATCGACCATCAGCCGCGCGGTCACCAACCTGCTGAGGCAGCGCATCGTCGAGCGGGTCGAGAACGAACAGGATCGCCGCGAATTCGCGCTGCAACTCACCGCCAAGGGAACGGCGCTGTACGAAGAGATGATCCCGCGCATGCTGCGGCGCGAGCAGGACATCCTATCCTGCCTCTCGGCGCGGGACCGCAAGAGCCTCGACGCCATGCTCGGCAAGCTCGAACGCAGCCTCGATCTGGTGCAGGGCAAAATCCCCCAAGCCAGCCGGAAGGCCGGAAACTGACGCCGATCGCTGGTGCGGCGCGAAAAACGCTTTCGCCGGCGCGCGACATGGCCTAACAGGCTGACAAAATCAGCCCCCTCAAACCAGGCATTTGAGTTCGTCATCGCGAGGAGCGCGGGTCTTCGTCGCCGCACGAGACTGCTCGCCAACCGGCATTTCATGCTCCTCGCAATGACCAACCGAAACGTCGCCGGTCGCGCGGGGCGATTGAAACCTCTCAGGCTCGGAAAACCATGATCCGTCTCGACAGCGTCAGCAAACAAAACGGCCATCAGATCCTCTTCATCGAGGCCTCGGCCACGCTCTACAAGGGCGAAAAAGTCGGCCTCGTCGGCCCCAACGGCGCCGGCAAGACCACCTTGTTCCGGATGATCACCGGGCAGGAACTGCCCGACGAAGGCCAGGTCGCGGTCGAGCGCAACGTCTCGATCGGCTATTTCAGCCAGGACGTCGGCGAGATGTCGGGGCGCAGCTGCGTCGCCGAGGTGATGGACGGCGCCGGCCCGGTCAGCAGCGTCGCCGCCGAGCTGAAAGAGCTCGAGGTCGCGATGGCCGATCCCGATCGCATGGACGAGATGGACGCCATCATCGAGCGCTATGGCGAGGTGCAGGCGCGCTTCGAGGAACTCGACGGCTACGCGCTGGAGGGCCGCGCGCGCGAGGTGCTGTCCGGGCTCAGCTTCAGCCAGGAGATGATGGACGGCGATGTCGGCGCCTTGTCCGGCGGCTGGAAGATGCGCGTCGCCTTGGCCCGCATTCTGTTGATGCGGCCGGATGCCATGCTGCTCGACGAGCCGAGCAATCACCTCGATCTCGAAAGCCTGATCTGGCTGGAGCAATTCCTGAAGGGCTATGAGGGCGCGTTGTTCATGACCTCGCATGACCGCGAATTCATGAATCGCATCGTGACCAAGGTCATCGAGATCGACGGCGGCGGCCTCACCTCCTATTCCGGCAATTACGAATTCTACGAGCAGCAGCGCGCGCTCAGCGAGAAGCAGCAGCAGGCGCAGTTCGAGCGCCAGCAGGCGATGCTGTCAAAGGAAATCAAGTTCATCGAACGCTTCAAGGCGCGCGCCTCGCATGCCGCGCAGGTGCAGAGCCGGGTCAAGAAGCTCGACAAGATCGAGCGCGTCGAGCCGCCGAAGCGTCGCCAGACCGTGGCCTTCGACTTCCTGCCCGCGCCGCGCTCCGGCGAGGATGTCGTCAGCCTCAGGAACGTCCACAAGGGCTACGGCAACAAGCGGATTTACGATGGGCTGGATTTCACCGTGCGCCGCAAGGAGCGCTGGTGCGTGATGGGCATCAACGGCGCGGGCAAATCCACGTTGTTGAAACTGGTCGCCGGCGCGACCAAGCCGGATGACGGCCTCGTCGCGCTCGGCGGCAGCGTCAAGATGGGCTATTTCGCGCAGCACGCGATGGACCTGCTCGACGGCGAGCGCACCGTGTTTCAGCAGCTTGAGGACACGTTCCCGCAAGCGGGCCAGGGCGCGCTGCGCGCGTTGGCCGGCTGTTTCGGCTTCTCCGGAGACGACGTCGAGAAACGCTGTCGCGTGCTGTCGGGCGGCGAGAAGGCGCGGCTGGTGATGGCGATCATGCTGTTCGACCCGCCGAATTTTCTCGTGCTCGACGAGCCGACCAACCATCTCGATATGGCGACCAAGGAAATGTTGATCGCGGCTTTGTCGGATTACGAGGGCACCATGCTGTTCGTCTCGCATGACCGGCATTTTCTGGCGGCGTTGTCGAACCGGTTGCTCGAACTGACGCCGGACGGCATCCATCAATATGGCGGCGGCTACACCGAATACGTCGCCCGCACCGGCGCCGAAGCGCCGGGGTTGCATGTGTAATGCCGCAAGGCGTTAGAGGCTGCCCAGCACCTCGTCCATCGCCGACAGAAACCGATCCGCATGGCCGCGCGAGAACACCAGCGGCGGGCGGATCTTCAGGACATTGGCGAACGGCCCCGCCGCGCTGATCAGCACGCGCTTGTCGCGCAAGCCGTTCACCAGCCGCGCGGTCTCCGCCGTCGCCGGCGCTTTGGTGGCGCGATCGCGCACCAGTTCGACGCCGATGAACAGGCCCGCGCCGCGCACGTCGCCGATGATCTCATGACGCTGCGCCAAGGCGCGCAATCCGTCGCTCATGTAAGCGCCGACATCGCGCGCATTCGCGATCAGCGCTTCCTGTTCGATCACGTCGAGCACCGCCATGCCGACCGCACAGGACACCGGATTGCCGCCGAAGGTGTTGAAATAGCGCGTGCGGCGGCCGAAGGCGTCGAGAATATCAGGCCGCGCGACCATCGCCGCCATCGGATGCCCGTTGCCCATCGGCTTGCCCATCGTCACGATATCCGGCACCACGCCGTGGCGCGCGAAGCCCCACATCCCCGAACCCGTGCGGCCGAAACCCGGCTGCACCTCATCGGCGATGAACAAACCGCCGGCTTCGCGGATCGCCGCCACCGCCGGCGCGAGAAAGCCCGTCGGATCGGCGAACACGCCGTCACTCGAAAAGATCGTATCGACCAGCAAAGCCGCCGGCTTGATGCCGTGGGCTGTCATGTCGGCGATCGCGGCGCGGACCTGCGCGGCGAAGCTCTCGCCGACATCGGCATTTTTGGCGCGATAGGCATCCGGCGCGGGCACGGTGCGGACTTGCGCGGGAATCGCGATGCCGTCGCCGAGCGACGGCGATAATTCCGAGATCGCGATGGTGACGCCGTGATATGCGAGCTGCGTCACGATCACGCCGGTGCCGCCGGTGAAGGCGCGCGCGGCGCGATAGGCCAGATCGTTGGCCTCGCTGCCTGTGCAGGTGAACATCACCTGGGCGAGATCATCCGGCAACGTCGCCAGCAGCCGCTCGGCATAATCGAGAATGCCGTCGGTGAGATAACGCGTATGGGTGTTCAGCGTCGCGGCCTGCCGGCTCAACGCGGCGACGACATGCGGATGGCAATGCCCGACGCTGGCGACGTTGTTGTAGACGTCGAGATAGGCCTCGCCGTCGGCGTCATAGAGCCAGACGCCCTCGCCGCGCACCAGATGCACGGGGTTGGCGTAGAACAAACGATAGGCCGGGCCGAGCAGCCGGGCACGGCGCTCGATCAGAGCGCGGTCCCGCGCGGTGACGCCGTCGGCCGCGTCGGCATCGAACGCATTGATCATCGTCATCGTGTCACCTCTGCGATCTGGCTACGGAGCCAGACAATGCCATCGTGACGCGACACCGTCTGCAAACGTCGCAGTCCGGTCCACGCCGCGTTCTGATTTCGCAGCAGGTAGGCCGCGTTGTCCGGGTGGCGCGCGGCGTGCCACGAGCTGACACTGATCGTCAGCGCGAGCCGCGCGCCGATCATATCCGGCAGCAGGTCGATTTCCTCCGGCAGCAACGGCGTGACGGCGTGAAAAGCCGTCGCCAGATCGGCCGCGCCCTGCAACGGGTGGCCGTCCGGACCGAGCTGATAGGCGGCGGCGACCGCCAGATCCTGCACCAGCGGCGACCGCACCGCATCGCCGAAATCGATGATCCCCGCGATCACATCGTTGGCATCGCCATCGACGAGAAGGTTGTGCGGATTGAAGTCGTTGTGAATCACCTGATGCCGCAGACGCGGCAGCATCGGCACGACATGTTCGGTGTAGCGATCGATCGCCGCTTCGGCCAGCGCCCGTTTATGCGGGTCCGGCAGATCGGCGAGGAACGGGCGCACGCGTCCGACCGTCTTGAGATCCCAGATCAGGTCGTGACCGTCGGCCGGATGGCTGAAATCGCGCAGCGCCAGATCCAACCGCGCCAGGCAGGCGCCGAGATTGCGCCGTTGCTTCGTGCTCGACGTGGTCTGGTGCAGCGGGCGGCCCGCCAGATAGGACAGGCAGCGCACTCGGCGCGCCGGCCGGTCGGCCGTGGTCCAGACCAGCTCGAGGCTTTCACCGTCGAGCGGCCGCAACAGACGCGGCACCGGCAGATCCGGCGCGTTGCCCGCGACGTGCAGCAGCAACCGGCTTTGCAGGTCGGTCACATCCCGCGGCTCGGCGGGATGGACGACTTTGAGGACGAACGCGCCGCCATCGCGACCACGCAAATGAAAGTTGCGGTCGCGCTCGCCGCTCAGCGCCGTGGCGCGAACGTCGAGGCCGAACCGCAGCCGCGCCAGCGTCTCGACCTCCTCCACCGTCGCAGGTGGCGCCGCGACGTCGAGCAGGTCTCCGAGCGCGTCCGTCACCGGGTCACTCCGTCTTCACGCCGCGAGCGCGAGCTTGGACCGTTTCGCCATCGCATCATTGATGATCTTTTCGACCGCGACGCGGCGCGCCCCGCTCAGCGGCGCGCGCGGGGCCCGGACATATTCCGTCGAGCCGATCGCGAGGGCTTCGGCGAGCTTGATATTCTGCACCAGATAGGTCGAGACATCGAGATCGAGCAATGGCCGGAACCAGCGATAAATCTCCAGCGCCTCGGCGAGTCGCCCGGCTTTGATCAGGCGATAGATCGCGACCGTTTCGCTCGGAAACGCGCAGACCAGACCGGCGACCCAGCCGACCGCGCCGACCGTCAACGCCTCGAACGCGAGGTTGTCGACGCCGGTCAGGACCGCATAGCGATCACCGAGCCGGTTGAAGATTTCCGTGGTGCGGCGAATGTCGTCGGAGGATTCCTTGACCGCGACGAAGCGCGCATCCGACGCCAGTTCTTCCATGATCTCGGGCGTGACATCGACGCGATAGGCCAGCCGGTTGGAATAGATCATGACCGGCAGATCGCCGGCTTCGGCCACCGCGCGCAGCGTCGCCACGGTCTCGGCGGCGTCGGTGTGATAGATCGGACTCGGCACCACCATGAGGCCGGACGCGCCCGCCGTCGCCGCCTTGCGCGCCAGCTCGCAGGCCTCGCGGGTGCCGGCTTCCGACACCGTCATCAAGGTCGGTTTGCCCTTGGTGACGGATTGCGCCAGCTTCAGCACCTCGATGCGCTCGGCCTGCGTCAGCATCGGCCCCTCGCCGAGCGAGCCGCAGACGATGATGCCGTCGCAACCGGCCTCGATCTGCAACGCGAAGCAGCGCTCCATCTCGGCATGATCGAGCGCGCCGTCGGCTTTGAATTTCGTCGTGACTGCGGGAAGGACGCCGGTCCACATGATGATGATCCTTTGTTATGGGGCGTGTGAGGGGGATGGGGCCGTGGCCGGTTCGCGCGCGGGCAACGCCCGTTGCGCGCGACGCCGCCGCCATTCGAGATATTCGCCGACGACGCCGCGCCGGAAGAACGAGACGCAGACGATGAAGATCAGGCCAATGACGACGGTGACGAGATCGCCGATCGTCGCCAGATAATTTTGCAGGCCGACCACCAGTGTCGCGCCGACCAGCGGGCCGAACATGGTGCCGAGCCCGCCGAGCAAGGTCATCAGCACGACTTCGGTCGAGGTGTGCAGCGACACGTCGTTGAGCGATACCAATTGAAACACCAGCGCCTTCATCGCGCCGGCATAGCCCGCCACCGTCGCCGACAGCACGAAGGCGGCGAGGCGGAAGCGATCGGTGTCGTAGCCGAGCGAGGTGGCGCGCGGCTCGTTCTCGCGCACCGCCTGCAAAATCTGGCCGAACGGCGAATGCACCACGCGATAGACGAACAGGAAGCCGATCGAGAACAGCACCAGCGTCACGTAATACATCGCGGTGTCGGACGACAGATCGAGCAGTCCGAACAGGTTGCCGCGCGGGATGCCCTGCAAGCCGTCCTCGCCGCCGGTCCAGCGAAACTGCACCGCGAGGAAGTACACGATCTGCGACAGCGCCAGCGTGATCATCGCGAAATAGATGCCGCGCCGCCGCACCGCGAGGCCGCCGATCGCGAGCCCGACCAGAGCGGACGCCAGCACACCGAGCGTGAAGGCCGTCACCGTGCCGAGCGGATGCGTGCCGAAGCGAATCATCAGCGCGCCGGTGACATAGCCCGCGCTGCCGAGAAACGCCGCGTGGGCGAACGAGACCAGCCCGGTGAAGCCGAGCAGCAGGTTGAACGCACAGGCGAACAGGCCGTAGCACATCACCTTCATGACGAAGATCGGATAGATGATCCCCGGCACATAAGGCACGACGAGCGCAGCGGCGACCAGCAGCGCGAAGATTTTCAGCGTGATCGACATTGGCTTGAGAGGCATGGGCTTAAGAGAGATGGGCTTAAGGGACACTGGCTTGATCGACATGGCGCCCTCAGACCTCGCGACCGAACAAGCCGGCCGGCCGCACCAGCAGCACCAGCGCCATGATGACGAACACCACCACCGTCGAGGCTTCCGGATAGAACACCTTGGTCAGCCCCTCGATCAGGCCGAGCGACAGGCCGGTAATCATCGAGCCGAGGATCGACCCGAGCCCACCGATCACGACGACGGCGAAAACGATATTGAGAAGGTTGCCGCCCATTAGCGGCGTGATCTGCATGATCGGCGCCGCCAGCACACCGGCGATGCCCGCCAGCGCCACGCCGAAACCGTAGGTCAGTGTGATCATCACCGGCACGTTGATGCCGAAGGCTTGCAGCAGTTTCGGGTTTTCCGTGCCCGCCCGCAGGTAGGCGCCGAGCTTGGTGCGCTCGAACAGATACCAGGTGCCGAAACAGATCAGCAGCGAGGCGACCACGACGAAGATGCGATATTTCGGCAGCAGCATGAAGCCGACATCGAACGGCCCTTGCAGCAATTCCGGTGGCTCATAGCCCTGCCCGGAGACGCCGAAGGCATAACGAAAGCCGCCTTCCATCACCAGCGCGACGCCGAAGGTCAGCAGCAGGCCGTAGAGATGATCGAGCTGATACAGCCGCCGCAACAGCGCGCGCTCGATCACCATGCCGACGGCCGCGACGACGAGCGGGACGATGACGAGCGCGACCCAGAAGTTGATGGCGAAGGAGGGAAATCCGAGCCACGGCCCGAGCTGCGTGAGCCCGATCCAGGCCAGAAACGCCGCCATCATGAATTGCGCGCCGTGGGTGAAATTGATGATGTTGAGCAGGCCGAAAATGATCGCCAGCCCCATGCTCAGCATCGCATAGAAGCAGCCGCCGATCAGCCCGATCGTGAGCTGGGCCATGAAAGCCTGAAGGGTCATCGTCATCCTTGCCTCGTCGGCGGCCGCGTCGCACCGGCCCTCGCCGCATGCGAGGGCCTGTTGTTCAGTCCTGTCGTCATCGCGAGCCGGTGTCGCGTCGGCCATGGCCGACGTGACGCTGAGCGGCGAAACCGGCTCCTGGCTTCCGAAACGAAGATCGGCGCTTCGTCGCTATCGTTTCTCAAGATGAAAAACGATCCCTTCTCGCAAGACGAATTCGCAATCACGCTCTTCGCCGAGACGAACGCCTCAGCCCGCTTTGTTCAACGGACAGGCATCGCTCGGTTTCGGGAACACGTCGTCGCCTTTCAGCACCGCCTTGACGTTGTAGAAATCCCAGTCGCGCTTGGACTCCGCCGGCTTCTTGACCTGCAACAGCAGCATGTCGTGCACCAGCGCGCCGTCGGCGCGCAATTTGCCGTTGCGGATCACCGCGTCGTCGATCGTCATGGTGCGTAACTTGGCCATCACGGCGCCGGCTTCGTCGGTGCCCGCGCCGTCGATCGCCTTGAGATAGCTCAGCGTCGCCGAATAGACCGCGGCCTGCGAGGCGCTGGGCATGCGGTTCATCTTGGCGAAGTATTTCTCCGCGAAAGCGCGCGAGCGATCGTCGAAGTCCCAGTAGAACGCCTCGGTCAAATACATGTCCTGCGCCTTGGCGAGGCCGAGACTTTTGACGTCCGTGATGTAAGCGAGCAACGGCGCGATCACCTGCTTGTCGTTGCGGCCGATGCCGTATTCGGCCGCCTGCTTGATCGAATTGATCGTATCGCTGCCGGCATTGGCCAGCGCGATGACCTGCGCGCCGCTCGATTGCGCCTTCAGCATGAAGGACGAGAAGTCGCCGCCGGGGAACGGGTGACGCGAGGTGCCGAGCACCTTGCCGCCATCGGCCTCGACGACCGCCGCGGCGTCCTTTTCCAGCGAATGGCCGAAGGTGTAATCGGCGGTCACGAAGTACCAGCTCTTCTTGCCTTCCTTCAGCAGCGCCTTGGCGGTCCCGGCGGCCAGCGCGTAGGTGTTGACCATCCACTGCGCGTTCAGCGGCGAGCACTTGTCGGTAATCGCGGCCATCGCGACGCCGGCGGACAGCATGGTGATGCGATTTTTCTGCTTGGCGATTTCCATCACCGCCAACGCGGTGGACGATGTCGGGAAGTCGGCGATCATATCGACCTTGCCCTGATCGAACCATTCGCGCGCGAGGTTGGCGGCGATATCAGGCTTGTTCTGATGGTCGGCCGCGATCAATTCGATCGGCGCGCCGAGCACCTTGCCGCCGATCTCGTCGATCGCGATTTGCGCCGCGACCGCCGAGCCCTTACCGGTGAAATCCGAATAGATGCCGGACAGATCGTTGAGAATGCCGATCTTGACGACGTTGTCGGAAATCTTGTCGGCCGCCAGCGACGGCGACGCCATCAAGGCCGCAAGCGAAACTCCGAACGCGCCGGCTAGCAAATGCTTCTGCATGGTCCCCGTCTCCCTGTTGATATCAAACGCCGAGCAGTCTGTTGACCTGGTCTTCCCGCGCATCGACCTCGTCGGCCGCGATTTCCGCGGCGATGCGGCCATGCTCGACGACATAATGGCGATCGGCGAGATGCCGCGCGAAATGGAAATTCTGTTCGACCAGCACGATCGTGAAGCCACGGCTTTTCAGCAGCGAAATCGCGCGGCCGAGCGCCTCGACGATGACCGGCGCGAGGCCTTCGGTGATCTCATCGAGCAGCAGGATGCGCGCCCCGGTGGTCAGGATGCGGCCCATCGCCAGCATCTGCTGCTCGCCGCCCGAGAGGCTGCCGCCGTAGCTGTCGGCGCGCTCCGCGAGATTGGGAAACATCGCCAGCACATCGGCAAGCGGCCAGCCGCCGGGCGCGATCACCGGCAACAACGTCAGGTTCTCCTGCGTGGTCAGCGTCTTGTAGATGCCGCGTTCTTCCGGGCAATAACCGAGGCCGAGCCGCGCGATCTTGTGCGGCGGCAGGCGAATGACATCGGTGCCGTTGACGGTGACGCGGCCGGCGCGACGGTCGGTCAATCCAAGGATGGCTTTCAGCGTGGTCGTGCGCCCAGCGCCGTTGCGGCCGAGCAACGTGACGCATTCGCCCTGACGGACCTGGATATCGACGCCGTGCAGCACGTGGGACTCGCCGTACCAGGCTTGCAGGCCGCGGGTTTCCAGGACGATCGGCGGCTCTCGCAACTCACGCATGTCCGCCTCCGAGATAGGCGGCCTTGACGGCGGGATCGTTCGAAACCTGCGCGTAAGGCCCCTCGGCCAGGATCTCGCCGCGCTGAAGCACGGTGATGGTGTCGCTGATATCCGCGACCACGGACATGTTGTGCTCGACCATCAACACGGTGCGGCCGACGGCGACCCGCTTGATAAGCTTCTTGATCCGATCGACGTCGTCGATCGCCATGCCCTGCGTCGGCTCATCGAGCAGCATAAACGGCGGATCGAGCGCGAGCGTGGTCGCGATCTCCAGCGTGCGCTTGCGGCCGTAGGACAGATCGGCCGCGTTGATCGCGGCGGCATCGGCGAGGCCGACATCTGCCAGCAGGCGCATCGCCGCATCGTCGAGCACATCAAGCGAGCGCGAGGATTTCCAGAAGTGATATTGCGTGCCGAGCTTGCGCTGCAACGCGACGCGGACGTTGTCCTTGACGGTGAGATGCGGAAACGTCGCCGAGATTTGAAACGACCGCACCAGACCGCGCCGTGCGGTGGCGGCCGGCGACTCCGCCGTGATGTCGGTGCTCTCGAACACGATCGAGCCGGCGGTCGGTTTGTGAAATTTGGTCAGCAGATTGAAGAAGGTCGTCTTGCCCGCGCCGTTCGGGCCGATCAACGCATGGATGGTGTGGCGCCGCACCTTGAGGTCGACATTCTTCACGGCGGTGAAGCCGCCGAACGTCTTCGTCAGTCCCGACGTTACCAATGCGAAGTCAGACACTAGTCGATCCCCTGCAACTGGATCGTAGATTGTATATAATGTGGCGAGGAGTCAAGTGCCGTTCTGGTGGCGCGCTCCCGAGTGGCGTGCCCCGCCGCTGTATTGAAACTTTAGGCTCGCGGATTAACGATGCGCCTCCTATATGGGCCCTTGTGCCAATCTTTGCTCGTGGTCTCATGGCGATGCATAGTTTTCTATGCGCCTCTGGCCATGCAGGATACCGTTGCTTTACCGCGACGTTTAGTCCTATATAATATACAATCGTGGTGCCGACGTTGGGCGAGTGGATCCTGATGCTAGACAGTACCTCCGCCGTTGCGCGCAAAAGCCTCGGTCACAAGACGGTGGCGGCGGCCGTCGCAGACGCCTTGCGCCAGAGAATTCTGAGCGGCGATTTCGCTCCGGGTGCGCAGCTACGCCAGGACGCTTTGGCGATCGAGTTCGGCATCAGCCGGATCCCTGTGCGGGAAGCCCTTTTGCAATTGGAAGCGAGCGGATTGGTGAAGATCGTGCCGCATCGCGGCGCGGTGGTGTCGGGGCTGACGCTGGAGGAAATCGAGGATATCTTTCAGTTGCGCGTCCAGCTTGAGCCGACCTTGCTCATTCTATCCGCGAACCATTTTACCAAATCCGATTACGACGAGCTTCACGCGCTCAAGGACGAATACAGCTTGGCGCTGCAATCCGGCGTCGTTCAGAAGTGGGGCGAGTTGAACCAGCGGTTTCATCTCGGCCTGCTGCGACATGCCGGAAGACCGCGTTCCATGGGCATTATCGCCGGTCTTCTGCAAGACTGCGATCGCCCCACGCGGCTGCAATTATCGGTCTCCGGCGATGTCGCGCGGGCCGATGCCGAACACACCAAAATCCTGCAATTATGTGAAGCCGGCGAAATCGTCTCGGCGGCGAATCTATTGCGCAGTCATATCGAGCACGCCGGCCATTCGCTGATCGAGATCTATCGGAAGTCGATCGCGGCGTGACATGCGGTCGGAACCGTCAGCTGCCAAAGCGACGCCGTCTCGGCCAATCGGTGAGACGCTCCAAAAGGGGACGAGCGCACGCGGGTCGTGTCGCCAAGCCGCGACCCTATCGACCGCGGATCGTCGCATTGCTCCTGGGTTCGCAATACCGCAGGCTGGCTTCCAAGGCTGTCTGACGGAACGTGACGTCACGAGTGATCGCGCTAGCTTCGCGGCGCAGGCCGACATCGATCAAGACATGATGTTGAGAAAGGCCTGCAATCGCGGCACAACATCATCCGGTCTGTCGTGCTGAATCCAGTGGCCCGCGCCGGCGATGATCTGGTGATCCGCGTGTTTGAAATGCTGCAGGATGCCAGCTTTCTCCGGGTCCGAGATGAAGCTCTCACTGCCGCTCAACAGCAAGGTCGGGCACGCGATACGCGACCACAACGCGACGTAGTCGTCCGGCGACAGCCGGTAGGGCGCACGCAAGGCCTGATACGGATCATACTTCCAGCTGAACGTGCCGTCGTCGTTTTGCCGCACGGCGTGACGCGCCAGATGCAGCGCCTGGTCCGCGGTGAGCCGCTGGTTATGCAACGCCATGCGGCCGGCGGCTTCATCGATCGTTGCGAAGCGTCGTGCCTGGGATCGGGAGACGCGGTCGATCTGTGCGATCCATTGCGTCATCAGCACATCAATCGACAGCGACGGCGACGGCAGGAATGCGCCGTCGAACACCGCGAGCCGCGATACCCGATCCGGAAACGTGCCGGCATAGGCCATCGCGATCATGCCGCCGAACGAATGACCGACAAGCACCGCTCTGTGATCCGCCTCGATGAGATGCGTCAGATCATAGACGTGATCCGCCAGACTGTAGCTGCTGCCCTTGGCCCAATCGGAATCGCCATGGCCGCGCAGGTCCGGCGCGATCACATGAAAATGCGGCTGCAACGATCGCGCGATCACATCCCAGTTGCGGCAATGATCGCGGCCACCATGGATCAGGATCGCCAGCGGCGCGTCGGCATTTCCCCAGTCCGCGCAATGCAGACGCAAGCCTTGCGACTCGTAGAAGCGGCTTTTCGGCTCCGACGCCACGTTCATGACGCGGGCGTCCCGCCTTCCAATTTATCTTGCGTCCTGGTGTCAAAATCGCTGGCATCATGGCGTTCGCGAAGCTGGCTTTTGGGATCGCCCTGCATGCGATTGACCATGCGCCCGCGCTTGACGGCAGGCCGCGCGCCGATCGCATCGGCCCAGCGATTCACGTGCTTGTAGTCTTGCACCTGCAAAAACTCACCGCCGTCATACAGCAAACCCTTCGCCATCCCGCCATACCAAGGCCAGATCGCGATGTCGGCGATTGAATATTCGTCGCCGGCCATGAACTCGTTATCCGCGAGCTGCTTGTCGAGCACGTCGAGCTGGCGCTTGGTCTCCATCGCGAAGCGATCGATCGCATATTCGATCTTGATCGGCGCGTATGCGTAGAAGTGCCCGAAACCGCCGCCGAGATAAGGCGCGCTGCCCATCTGCCAAAACAGCCAACTTAACGCTTCGGTGCGTTTGGCCGGATCGGTCGGCAGGAACGCACCGAACTTTTCTGCGAGGTACAACAGGATCGCGCCGGACTCGAACACGCGTTGCGGTTTGGTCCCGCTGTGATCCATCAGCGCCGGAATTTTTGAGTTGGGATTGGCCGCGACAAAGCCGCTGCCGAACTGATCGCCTTTGCCGATCTCGATCAGCCACGCATCATATTCCGCGCCGCGATGGCCAAGCGCCAGCAACTCCTCAAGCATGACCGTGACCTTGACGCCGTTCGGCGTCGCCAGCGAATACAACTGCAACGGATGGCGTCCGACCGGCAGATCCTTCTCATGGGTCGCGCCGGCGATCGGCCGATTGATATTGGCGAACCGGCCGCCGCTGTCTTTATTCCAGTGCCAGACGCTGGGCGGGCTGTAAGCGGTTTCGCTGCTCATCTCGAAAGTCCTGTCCAATTAGACGGCGCGTCGTGATCCACGCCACGGTCGATTCCAGCGCACTGAAGCAGACCGTCGCACGTTCGGCAAATCGCGCAGCGAGGATTACGGCCGCACGGCGGGCGTTTCGATCGGCATGCCGCGTGCGCGGGACATCAGATAGAGTTCGAGCTCGACCATCTCGGGCGCGTCGGCATCATAAGGCTGCGCGCGCATGCCAACCATGCAATTTCGCAAGCGGCGTTGCAGCGATCCGAGCCCCTGCCATTCGAGCCTATAAAGCGGATAGCCTGTCGGATGCGCCTGCGTGATGGCCGAGCCCGCAAGCCGTTTATACCAATTATCATCATGACAATTCGTGCAAGCGAGATTGAGTTGCCCCTGCCGTCGCATGAATGTCGCGCGTCCTTTGTCGACAAACGGCGTCAGGCGCGGATCGGTGCCGCCTGCAATCGGCAGACCGCGCGACTGACGGCCGATCAACGCCGTCAGCGCCAGCAACTCGCGGCTCTCATAAGCCAGCGGTGGCGCGCGCTGATGATCGACGCGACACAGATTGACGCGCTGCTCCAGATCGACCGGCCGTTTGAGCGTGTCATCAAAGGCTGGATAGCGCGCGGCGACGCCTGACATGCTGGTGCTTGCGTCGTTGTGGCAACTCGCGCAGCTTTTCTCCGCCGCCCCGATCGTCTTGCCCCACAGCGTCGCGCCATCGAGGACGCCCAGCATGCCGGGGTTCGCGGTGTCGTTGCTCTGCATCGCCTGCGTCTCGGGCGCCATGAAGGTCGAACCGGAGCGGCGTTCGGAGAAAGCGACCTCGCCCGCATCCGCATGCGGCAGGATCAGCGCGGTCGCCAATATTGCGGCGGCGATGAAGCGCGACACGCTCATGTCACGACGATATTGGCCGTCACCGCTTCGTAAAATCCGTTATCGCCGCTCCAGCGGAATTCGAACACGCCACTTTCGGTCGCGACCGTGAAGAACGTGATGAACGGATTGGCCGAGAAGGCCGGAAACAGCTCGGCGCGAAAGACCTCGACGCCGTTATACCGACAGGAGAAATCCGTGATGATATCGCGCGGAATCGCAGCGCCCGTCACGGTGTGGCGGAATCCCGTTTCCATGATGTGCGACATCAAGGTCTTGATCTCGATCACGTCCCCGCGTTTCGCGGTCGCGGGAACGTTGATGAGCGCGGCCATCAATAGGCCTCCTCGGTGCAGGCCGCCAGCGTCACGATGACATCCGTCGTCGCGGACCAGAACGATCCGTCTGATAGCTTCGCGATCGCGGTGATCGTCTGCGTGTCGGCGAGCCGCATTCGCGTCGCGACCTGCGCGCGGCCGGCGCGCGGACCGAGATAGAAATTGCCGACATTGGGCTGCGGATTTTTCTCGTTGAAAATGTGGATGCTGACGACGTGCTGCTCAGCCGTCATCGGACTGTCGACCGATACGGTGAGCGGCACCGTGTTGCCGTTCTCAACCAGCGGCGGAATATCCAGCTTGACGCGGCCGGCGCGCACCGGCGCGCCTTTCACCACATCGTTGATGGCCGTCTTCATCGCGGCGGGCGTCGCCCGCGCCGGGCGCGCGCTGATCAGGGCCACGACGCCAAGCGCCGAAGCATGGCCGATGAACTGACGACGCGATGATTGCCTATGGGACATCACTCATGCTTTCCAGGTTGGTCGCGCAATGTCGCCAGGTAAGCGACGACATCTTCGATCTGTTCCGCGGACAGAATCGGTCGACCGCGCAAGGGCTCCGCAACACGCTGCAAGCCGTCGATACGGTAATATGACGGCATGATCGTTGCCGGATTGAGACGCGACGCATCGACCATCCGCAAGCGCAATTGCCCTCCTGACCAGCGGCTGCCCGTGCCTTGGAGGTTCGGCGCGAGATCGCCCTGAAAGCGCTGCTCGGGAAACGGCCCGCTATGGCACAGCAGACAGGTGTTCTGCCGCAGCAGCACGACTGCGCGTCCGCGTGCCGGATCACCGTCGGCGCCGGTCAGCGACAGTGGGATGGCATCATCGACAATCGCATAAGGCCGCAGCGCGTCTGCAAGCGCGGCACGGCTCAGTCCAAGCATCGCCGCGACCGCAAGCATCGCCGCGACAATGGGCAATCGTCTAACCAAAGACCTCGCCCGTAATCGTACCGAACCAGGCATGCGCATAAGTCGCTTCACGCGCGCGAAACTCGTGCGGCGCATCGAGCGGACTTGCGCCGCCCGCGCCTTCGATATCGGTCAGCAGGCCGTTCTTCGGCGCATAGACCCCGGCGATCGATATGCCGTAATCCGGAGCGACCAACGAATAGCACGTATTGATAAGCTTCGGCATCGCCGGCGTTCCGCCGTCGAGCAACGTAACAACCGCCGCGGCGCAGGCCTTGGCCTGCGCGTTGGCGGAGAACGCGGATTTCGGCATGCCGCCGGCAATGCAGGCGTCGCCGATGACGTGAATCTTCGGCGCCAATTTTGACTCGAACGTCACCGGATCGATCGGACACCAGCCCGAGGCATTGGTCACACCCGCCAGCATCGCGATACGGCCCGCTCGCTGGGGCGGGATC
>JAQGJY010000117.1 GCA_028290325.1 Tardiphaga sp. | reverse complement strand
GCCATCAAGGTGCATGATATCGGTTTGCGCCTGGTGAAGAACGAGCACGGCGAAACCGGCTTCGAGGTGCTGGTGGGCGGCGGTCTCGGCCGCACGCCGTTCATCGGCAAGCTGATCAAGCCGTTCGTGCACGGCCGCGACCTGTTGAGCTATGTCGAGGCGATCCTGCGCGTCTATAATCAGTATGGCCGCCGCGACAACATCTACAAAGCGCGCATCAAGATTCTCGTCCACGAACTCGGCATTGAAAAGTTCGCGGCCGAAGTGGAAGAGGAATGGAATCTGATGCGCGACACGGCGCTGACGCTCGATGACGAGGTCGTCGCCGACATTCGCGCCCGTTTCGCCTATCCGACCTATACGCAACAGCCCTCGATGCCGCAGGAATTGCGTGATGCCGCGCATGATCCGGCCTTCGAGGCATGGCGCAAGAACGCCGTCGCACCGCATCGCGAGGCCGGCTACGCGATCGTCACGATCTCACTGAAGCCGATCGGCGCGCCTCCCGGTGACGCGACCGCTGACCAGATGGATACGGTCGCCGAACTCGCCGACCGCTATTCGTTCGGTGAGATCCGCGTCGGCCACGAACAGAATCTCGCGTTACCGCATGTCGCCAAACGCGATCTTCCGGCGTTGTGGAAGGCGCTCGACGCCGCCGGCCTCGCCACGCCGAACGTCAATTTGATCACCGATATCATCGCCTGTCCTGGCCTGGATTACTGCTCGCTCGCCAATGCGCGCTCGATTCCGATCGCGCAGGAATTGACGCATCGTTTCGCCAACCACGACACGGCCAATCTGATCGGCCGGCTGCATATTAATATTTCCGGTTGCATCAATGCCTGCGGCCACCATCACGTCGGGCATATCGGCATTCTCGGCGTCGAGAAGAACGGTGAGGAATTCTATCAGATCACGATCGGCGGTCGCGCCGACGAAAAGGCTGTGGTCGGGACACTGATCGGCCCCGCCGTGCGGTATCACGAGGTCGCCGACGTGATCGAAGATATTGTCGAGGCCTATCTTGCATTGCGTGCCCGGCCTGACGAACTGTTCATGGACACCGTCGCGCGCCTCGGCGTCGCGCCCTTCAAGGAGCGGGTCTATGCCACTCGTTAGGAAAACCAAGATCGTCGCCGACGAATTCGCGCACGTCACCGACCAGCCCATCGCCGCGGATGCCGACGTGCTGGTGACGGCGGAACGCTTTCTCGCCGAGGTCGATGCGCTGCTGGCGCGGTCCGGCAGGACCGGCGTGATCTGGCCGAACAATCGCGATCTCGACGAACTGGTTCCGCATCTCGGTCGTGTCGCCGTGGTCGCGTTGATGTTTCCGACCTTTCGCGACGGTCGCGCCTATTCGCAGGCAAGGCTGCTGCGCGAGCGCTTCGCCTATCGTGGCGAACTCCGCGCGACCGGGCAAATCCTGCGCGATCAGTTCGTGTTCATGCTGCGCGCCGGCTTTGATGCCTTCGAGGTGAAGAAGAACGCGGACGCCGAAGCGTTCGCCTCGACGGCACGGCGTTACACGGTTTTTTACCAGCCGACCGGCGACGGCCGCGTCACCGCGTTGCACAAGCGGATGCAGCTACGCCATCAGGCGGAAAGCGCCAACCCCTGAGGGGATCATCATGACAATCGGGCCCATCGACGTTCTGTCCGAACCATTCCTGCCGGCGCCGAAACCGCCGGAGCAGCCGCGCGCGGACGATCTCGACAGCGTCCTCAAGGATGCCTCGCCGACGGCGATTATCGCGGCCGCGCTGGAAGCCGTTGGTCGCGACAAGCTCGCTGTGGTGTCGTCGTTTGGCACCGAGTCGGCGGCGTTGCTGAAAGTCATGGCGGATGTCGATCCGGCCATTCCTGTCGTGTTTCTCGACACCGGTTGGCTGTTTCAGGAAACCCTGGATTACCGTGACACCTTGATCGCCACGTTGGATCTCAAGGATGTGCGGTCGATCAAACCGCTCGATGACAATCTGCATCGCGACGATCCCGACCGCGATCTGTGGTTCTCCAATCCCGATGGCTGCTGCTTCATCCGCAAGGTCGAGCCGTTGGCGCGCGCATTGAAGCCTTTCGATGCCTGGATCAACGGCCGCAAGCGGTTCCAGGGCGGCCAGCGCGCCGACATTCCCGTGGTCGAGCGGGATGGCGCGCGGCTGAAATTCAATCCTTTCGCCAATGTCTCGCGCGACGACATCGAGGCGATCTATGCTTCAGCGAAATTGCCGCCGCATCCGCTGATCGCGTCCGGTTTCATGTCGGTCGGTTGCATGCCCTGCACGACGCGCGGCGGCACCGATGCGGATTCGCGGGCTGGGCGTTGGAGCGGACGGGGCAAGACCGAGTGCGGCATTCACACAATGAAAATCGCGTAGTCGAAAGTGCGTGTCAGCGCGCGCTCGCGAGAACAATCGAGCTGTCATATGGCAATCATCGAAACGTCGTTTCATTGACTTCGAATGGCGGGGCAGTGAGTTTGCTCGCACTTTCCCGCCCCGCATTCGCTCATCGGAGACCGTCATGATCC
>JAQGJY010000216.1 GCA_028290325.1 Tardiphaga sp. | reverse complement strand
AGTCGTCTTTCTCGGAAGAGAAGCTGGTCGAGAACATCAAGGCGCTGGTCGATGCTGTGGCAAAGGCGAAACCCACGGGCTCGAAGGGCACCTATATCCAGCGCGTGGCGGTCTCGTCGACGATGGGTCCGGGTATCAAGGTCGAACCCGGCACCGTAATGGGTTAAGGCTGGTCTCAGCCCAGGCAATCAAAGGCGGGATCGGGCAACCGATTCCGCCTTTTGTTTATGGCGTTGAGCTCAATATCCGTAACGAGACATAAATATTCGGCGCATCTCACCCACCGGGGGAGGGGTCGACCGGCGAAGCGAAGCGAAGAGGTCGGGTGCGGGGGCGGGTGTCACGATAGACTGGACCCCCTTACGCCAGCACTCTCCCCATGGGAGAGGGGCGCGCTGCCGATCACGAGATGCATGATTGTCATTTTCAACAGCAAGAGGCCGCAATGCCCGACAAGGTTCTGATCTATTCGCGCTTCCCAAAGGCGATGATGGCGCGGATCGGCGCCAAATTCGAGCTGATGGATGCGGCCGGCAAGCCGCCGACCGACAAATTCAGCGCCGACGATTTGAAAGACGTGCGCGCGCTCATCACCGCCGGCGGCCAGCCGCTTGGCGCGGACGTGATGGACATGCTGCCGTCGCTGCAAGCCATCGTCTGCTACGGCACCGGCTATGATGGGGTCGATCTGAAAGCGATGAAGGAGCGCGGCATCGTGCTCGGCAACAGCCCGGCGGCGAACGCGGCGGCTGTGGCCGATCTTGCGATCATGCTGATGCTGACGACGACGCGGCGTCTGTTACCCGCGGATGATTATCTCCGCAGCGGCGGCTGGGCGAACGCCAAGCCATCTCCTCTGATGACGCCGCCGCGCGGCATGCCGGGGCGACGCATCGGCATCTATGGCATGGGCGAAATCGGCCGCAAGATCGCGTCGCGCGCGGCGGCGTTCGAGACCGAGGTCGGCTACGCCAACCGCACGAATTACACCGATTTGCCTTATCGGTATTTCCCCGATCTTGGATCACTGGTCGATTGGTGCGACGTGTTGATCGTTGCGGTGCGCGCCGGTCCGGAGACCCAGCACGTCATCGACGCCGCCATGCTGAAGCGGCTCGGCAAGGAAGGTTACATCGTGAACATCTCGCGCGGCTCGACGATCGATCAGGCCGCGTTGATCGCCGCGCTTGCGGATGGCGCGATCGCGGGGGCTGGTCTCGACGTGTTCGAGAAAGAGCCGCATGTCCCGGACGCTTTGAGCGGATTCCCGAACGTTGTGGTGACGCCGCATATTGGCGGTCACACCACCGAGTCGCATGTCGGGATGCAGGACTGCGTCATCGCCAACCTCGACGCATTCTTCGCCGGCAAGTCTCTGGCGTATGGCGTCACCTAGAACGAGATCGAGGTCGTTCCCGGCCTCCATCCAAATCCACCTGTGGCAGCACGCTTGTTCTAGAGGAATCGAAGCCAGGTGCCGGGTTCCGATATCTCGAAGCGAGACGGGGGAGGGATGTCCTGGCGGATTCAGACAATTTAGCCCTTGGCAAGGCCGCCGCGACTCGTTAAACAACCGTTTCCGAACGTGCTGGCTGTCGCTGGCGTGTTTGTGCTCGCATTCCGACAACCTGTAGCAATAGGAGCTGATTCCTTTCTGACGTCCTTTATGGATTGCCAGAGGGGAACGGATCGATTGTCGTGGGTGGAATGCGGCAGGGATCAACCAGTCTGCCTGCGAAGGTGCGCTGATCGATCTCGTCCCTGTCCAAGACTGCGGGCGCCCGCGGCACAACGCAAGTTGCACCAACGGCTTAATACTCCAGCCAGCATAGACGGGTGAAGACCGGATTTCGTGTCCGGCGCCGCGTGCGCCGGTTTGCGGGTATGGTTCGAACCTCGACACCCCGATCTTTTTGGAGATTGGGAGGGCAGGCGTTTTCAAGTGTCGTCCCGCCAAGGGCGTGTCTGAAGAACCGCGTGTCCAAACACCGTGTCTTGAGGTCAGGTTTTATGGCGGGTCGATGGGTTTAACCCGGCGGCCCTGCTTTCGGCAGACGCCGCCAACCGGAGAGAGCTTGCTGTGGAAAAAGCGGCAAAGAAAGACGCGGTCGAATCGCTGAATGGTCTGTTCAAGACCACCAGCGTTGCGGTCGTGGCTCACTATTCCGGCCTGACCGTCGCCCAGATGCAGAAGCTGCGTTCGCAGATGAAGCTGGCGGGCGCATCGGTCAAGGTCTCGAAGAACCGGCTTGCCAAAATCGCTCTAGAAGGCACTGACGTCGTTGCCATCGCCTCCCTGCTCAAGGGACCGACCGTGATCGCCACTTCCGACGATCCCGTGGCCGCGCCGAAAGTGGCCGTTGAATTCGCCAAGACGAACGACAAGTTTGTCATCCTCGGCGGTTCGATGGGCACCACTGTTCTGAACGTTGACAGCGTCAAGGCTCTCGCCGCGCTGCCCTCTCTCGATGAACTGCGCGCCAAGATCGTCGGCCTCCTCGTGGCTCCGGCAACCAAGATCGCCCAGCTCTCGACAGCACCCGCGGCCAAGCTCGCGCGTGTCGTTCAGGCCTATGCCTCCAAGATCGAAGAAGCGGCCTAACGCCCTTCATTCACCCGAACAACCAACCTGGTTCGAACCAATACGCTTAAGGAACTAATCAATGGCCGATTTGCAGAAGATTGTTGACGACCTCTCCAGCCTCACCGTTCTTGAGGCTGCCGATCTCGCCAAGATGCTTGAAGAAAAGTGGGGCGTGTCCGCCGCTGCCGCCGTTGCGGTCGCTGGTCCGGCCGCTGCCGGCGGTGGCGCTGCCGCCGCTGAGGAAAAGACCGAGTTCTCGGTCGTGCTGGCTGCCGCCGGCGACAAGAAGATCGAAGTCATCAAGGAAGTCCGCGCCATCACCGGCCTGGGCCTCAAGGAAGCTAAGGACCTCGTCGAAGGCGCGCCCAAGCCTGTCAAGGAAGGCGTGAACAAGGAAGAGGCCGACAAGATCAAAGCGCAGCTCGAGAAGGCCGGCGCGAAGGTCGAACTCAAGTAAAATTGCGATCCGGTCGGCAGACTCATCGTCTGCCGACCGCTTTTTCGTCCTAGTTCTTGTAGCCAGGACAGCGAACACGACTATTTGTGGGGATTTGTGGCGCTGGATCGATTCTTGCCCTCGACTCTCCACACTTGTCACCCCATATCGGAGTGGCAGCACGAACATTACGGGATTTGCACAGCGACACGGCGCGTACAGGCGTCTTGGGCGCGCGACCCGTCGGGAGATATGCGATTTCGGGCTTTTTTGGTCCGTAGCTGACTGGTTTAGACGGGCGGATGCAGTGATGCGCCGCACGTCGTTTTGCGTTCGTGCGAGGTTTTCGGCGGTCCTGGGATTTCGATCCTGATCGGTTGGATGGTTTAACGAACGTTTCGAAATTCAACCCGGAGGCGATGCCAATCGCGCTTCGGAAGGTTCGCCCCTGCCGGGCGACACAATGAGAGGCCATGATGACGACGCAACAGACTTTCACCGGCCGCAAGCGTGTTCGCAAATTCTTTGGTCATATTCGGGAAGTCGCCGAGATGCCGAACCTCATCGAGGTTCAGAAGGCGTCCTATGATCAATTCCTGATGGTGGACGAGCCAGCGGGCGGGCGACTCGATGAGGGCTTGCAGGCGGTGTTCCGGTCGGTGTTTCCGATCTCGGACTTCTCCAACACCTCAATGCTGGAATTTGTTCGATACGAATTTGAGCCGCCGAAATATGACGTCGATGAATGCCGCCAGCGCGGCATGACCTATGCTGCGCCGTTGAAGGTGACCCTGCGCCTCATCGTGTTCGATATCGATGAAGAAACCGGCGCGCGTTCCGTCAAGGACATCAAGGAGCAGGACGTCTACATGGGCGACATTCCGCTCATGACCATGAACGGCACGTTCGTCGTCAATGGCACCGAGCGGGTTATCGTCTCGCAAATGCATCGTTCGCCGGGCGTGTTCTTCGATCACGACAAGGGCAAGACCCATTCGTCGGGCAAGCTGTTGTTCGCCGCGCGCGTGATTCCGTATCGCGGATCGTGGCTCGACATCGAGTTCGACGCCAAGGACATCGTGTTAGCGCGGATCGATCGCCGCCGCAAGATTACAGTGACGTCGCTGATGTTCGCGTTGGGTCTCGACGGCGAGGAAATCCTCAGCACGTTCTACAAAAAGAT
>JAQGJY010000155.1 GCA_028290325.1 Tardiphaga sp. | reverse complement strand
AGATGCAGGTTTCCGGTCGGCTGCATGCCGGAAAACACCCGTTGAATCGCCGTCATGGTTGGTTCCCGCCGCGAATTGAGTGCCGTCGTTTGCCACGTGGTCCCTACCGGCGCAAGCGGCGGCGGATAGCGGTGAGATCGAACACGCCGGTCAGCGCCAGCATTGCGCCATAGACCGCGAGACCGCCGGCGATCAGCCCGCCGAGCACCAAAGCCTGCGTGAGGGCGCGCGCCTCGCTTGCGAGCGGCCAGACATAGCGCGTCGTGAGCCACAGCAGCGCGCCCATCACCATGGCGGCCAGCACGATACGCGGCAAATGTCGTGCGGCGGCGGCATCGAGCGCGACGCCGAAGGTGGTGACGGCACCGACAACCAGAACGACGGCTGACGCCCACGCGCCACCCGCGATCGCCCCTGCGATGCCGGTCGCGCTCGGCGACATCATCGCCGCGACCACGGCGACGCCGAGGCCGCACAACGTCGCGATCAGCGGCGTCATCGTATCCTCGCGCGCGAAAAACGCCGGCGCCAACGCCTTGGTCAGCACATGCGCGGGCAATCCCAACGCCAGCGCCATCAACGCCTGCGCGGTGGCGGCGGTATCGTCCGGCGCGAACGCGCCATGCTCGAACAAGACCCGGACGATCGGTTGCGCCAAAACTATTAAACCCAAGGTCGCCGGCAGCGCCAGGCCGACGCCCAATTCGAAGCCGCGCGATTGGGCGTGAACCAGCGCGGTCCCGTCATCGGCACGCAAGGCGCGGGTCATTTCCGGCACCAGCACGGTGCCGAGCGCGCTGCCGACGATGCCGAGCGGCAGCTCGATCAGACGATTCGCGAAATACAGCCAAGACACGGCGGCGGGCGAGCGCGAGGCGACGATGGCGCCGGCGACGATCAGCAATTGCGGCCCGGATGACGCGGCCATGCCCGAGAGCGCCCGACGCAACAGGGCCCGCATCGGCGCATCGACACTCAGGCGCAACGGCGTCGCGACGGAGCCCGCGCGACCCGACATAACCAGCGTCGCCAGTTGCAGCAGGCCGGCAATTCCGACCGTGGCCGCGATCGTGACAGCCGCTCGACTTGCATCGATCGGGCGCAGCAGCAGCGCCGCCATCACGCCGATCAGCGCAAGGTTGAACAGCAGCGGCGAGAACGCCGTCAGCGCGAAGCGATGCTGCGCGTTCAGCAGCGCCATCATCACCGTCACCGGCCCGGCGAAGGCGAGATATGGCAACATCAGCCGCGCATCCTGCACCGCCAGTCCGAGCGTGTCGCTGCCGACGAAGCCCGGCGCCAGCAGCGCCATCACCAGCGGCATCGCGAAGCCGATCAACCCGGCCACCACCGCGACCGCGAGACTGATCGTTCCGAGCACGCGGCCGGCGAAAGCAGCGGCGGCGACCGCGCCTTGCTCGCCATTGACCCGCAGCCACGCCGGCACCAAAGCGGCGTTCAGCGCGCCTTCCGTGAGCAAGCGCCTGACCACGTTGACCATCTGGAACGCGACCAGAAACGCATCGGCGATCGGCCCGGCGCCGAGCAACGCCGCCATCATCGCGTCGCGCACAAAGCCCAGCAGGCGCGAGGCCAGCGTGCCGGAAGAGACCGTGAGCAGATTGCGGAGCATCGAGGCGGGAGCCGTGCTTGCTGGCGTGGCGGGAACCGTTTAGAGCGTTTTAGATCGAACTGAACCGTTTTCGTCATTCCAGGTTCGCGTCCGCCGCCAGGCGTCGCGCCCAAAGATGCACCAAGTGTGGATCTCGGAACGACGTTTGTTGCCATAGCAGGAAATTCAACAATGACTTCCGCCAAATATGACGTGCTTGGGATCGGCAACGCGATCTTCGATGTGTTCGCGCGGACCGACGACGGATTTCTGAAGACGCACGGCATGGACAAAGGCGGCATGGCGCTGATCGACGAAGCCCGCGCGCTGAAGATCTACGACGCGATGGGCCCGGCCACGGAAATGTCCGGCGGCTCGGCGGCCAATACGATCGTCGGCGTCGCCTCGCTCGGCGCCCGCGCGGCCTATGTCGGTAAGATCAAGGACGACCAGATCGGCAAGCTTTACGCTCACGACATTCGCGCCGCCGGCGTGGCTTTCGAGACCGCCGCCGCGACCGACGGTCCGGCCACCGGCTGCTCCTACATTCTGGTGACGCCGGATGGCGAGCGCACGATGAACACCTATCTCGGCGCGGCGCAGGAACTGTCACCGGCCGATATCGACGAAGACGCCATCGCGGCTTCGGCGATCGTCTATCTCGAGGGCTATCTGTGGGATCCCGCCAACGCCAAGGCAGCCTTCGTCAAGGCGTCGGACATCGCGCATCGCGCCAACCGCCGCGTCGCGCTGACCTTGTCCGACGCGTTCTGCGTCGGCCGCTATCGCACGGAATTTCTCGACCTGATGCGCAACGGCACCATCGATCTGCTGTTCGCCAATGAAAGCGAATTGGCCTCGCTCTACGAGACCAAGGATTTCGATGCCGCGCTCGGCCATCTGCGCAACGACGTCACGCTCGGCATCGTTACCCGCAGCGAGAAGGGTTGCGTCGTCGCCGACGCGAAGGCCGTCACCGCGGTGCCGGCGATGCCGATCGACAAACTCGTCGACACGACCGGCGCCGGCGATCTGTTCGCGGCGGGCTTCCTCGTCGGTCTGGCGCGCAATCTCAGCCATGAGGAGTGCGGCAAGCTCGGCGCGCTGGCGGCGGCGGAAGTGATCCAGCATATCGGCGCGCGGCCGCAGGTCTCGCTGAAGGCGCTGGCGGACAAGCACGGGTTGCGCGTGTAATCATCCACCGCCGTCAGCCCGAGGTACACGCTCGCGGCGACGTCTCCGTCGTCGCGTGCGCGTCGCGACCACGGTGGCTAAACAGTCGTGCCGCAGCGCAGCGACGACGACGCCTTCCGCTGGCCCCGTTTGCCCCTATATTCGGTCGGCCACGCCAATCAGAAACCGATCCTCAAGGAGCCCGCGATGTCGCCCAGCGCCCCCGCACGTCAATCCGAATCCGCTTCGTCGCTCAAGGGCCGGCTCAAGGATGCCTCGCTGTTGCGCGAGCATTGTTACATCGATGGCGAGTGGATCGGCACCGGCGAGACCTCCGTCACCAATCCGGTCAACATGAGCGAGATCGCCAAGGTGCCGAAGATGGGCGCGGCGGAAACCACGCGGGCGGTGGAAGCCGCCGCGCGCGCCTTTCCGCTCTGGGCCAAGCAGACCGCCAAGCAGCGCTCGGTGCTGTTGCGGAAATGGTTCGACCTGATCGTCGCCAACCGCGACGACCTCGCGCTGATCCTCACCACCGAGCAGGGCAAGCCGCTGGCGGAAGCGCTCGGTGAGGTCGATATCGGCGCCGCCTATATCGAGTTCTTCGCCGAGGAAGCGCGTCGCATCTACGGCGAGACGATTCCGTCGCCGCGCGCCGATGCGCGTTTGCTCGCGATCAAACAACCGATCGGCGTCTGCGGCGCGATCACGCCATGGAATTTTCCGAACTCGATGATCACGCGCAAGGTCGCGCCGGCGCTCGCGGCCGGCTGCACCGTGGTGTTGAAGCCCGCCAACGAGACGCCGCTGTCGGCGCTGGCGCTCGCGGTGCTGGCGGAGAAGGCCGGCATTCCCAAAGGCGTGTTCAACATCATCACCGGCAAGTCGTCGGAGATCGGTAAGGTCTTGTGCGAGCATCCCGCCGTGCGCTTTGTCGGCTTCACCGGCTCCACCGAGGTGGGGAAAATCCTTTATCAGCAGGCCGCGGTCGGCGTGAAGAAGCTCGGGCTTGAGTTGGGCGGCAACGCCCCCTTCGTGGTGTTCGACGATGCCGATATCGATGCCGCGGTGGACGGCGCGATGGTCTCGAAATATCGCAACATGGGCCAAACCTGCGTCTGCGCGAACCGCCTGTACGCGCAGGACGGCATCTACGATCAGTTCGTCGAGAAGCTGTCGAAGAAAGTCGCCGCGATGAAGATCGGCGATGGCACGCAGGAGGGTGTGACGCAGGGTCCGCTCATCAACATGGACGCGATCGACAAGGTCGAGAAGCATATCGCCGATGCGGTGAAGGGCGGCGCCACGATCATCACCGGCGGCAAGCGTCACGCCCTCGGCGGATCGTTCTTCGAGCCGACCGTGCTGGCGAATGTGCGGCCCGACGCCTTGGTCTCGCAGGAAGAAACCTTTGGTCCGCTGGCGCCGGTGTTCCGTTTCAAGGACGAGGCTGAAGTCATCAGGTTCTGCAACGATTCGCCGTTCGGGCTGGCGTCGTATTTTTACTCGCGCGATCTCGGACGCGTCTGGCGCGTCGCCGAGGCGTTGGAGTCCGGCATGGTCGGCGTCAACACCGGATTGATCACAACCGAGGTGGCGCCGTTCGGCGGCGTCAAGGAGTCGGGCTTGGGCCGCGAGGGCTCGCATCACGGCATGGATGAATATATCGAGATCAAATATGTGATGATGGCGGGGATATAAGCACGTCGTCATGGCGGGGAGCGAGGTTTGTCATCTTCGAGAAACCTCGCGACGGGGCGATCCAGCTGTTTCTACTTTCACTCGTCAGCTCGCCCGCCGCCTACCCCACCGGCAAATCCTGCCCCGTCAGCCGCTTGTAGGCCTCAAGATAGCGCGCGCTGGTGGCGTCGATCACCGCCCGCGGCAATGCCGGCGGCGGCGCATCGCCGTTCCAGCGGCCCGCCTTGCGCTCGCCATCGAGATGATCGCGCAATGGCTGCTTGTCGAAGCTCGGCTGGGCGCGGCCGGGTTCATAACCATCCAGCGCCCAGAACCGCGACGAATCCGGCGTCATCACCTCGTCGATCAGAATGATCCGCCCGTCGGCATCGCGGCCGAACTCGAACTTGGTGTCCGCGATGATGAGGCCCTGCTGACGCGCCATCGTCTCGCCGAGACGATAGACCGCGCGGGTCATGCTCTCCAGCGTGAAGGTGTCCTCGTCGCCGATGATCTCGCGCATCCGCGCCACCGCAATGTTCTCGTCGTGGCCGGTCTCGGCCTTGGTCGCCGGACTGAAAATCGCGGGATCGAGCTTCTCACTTTCCCGCAGACCGGTCGGCAAAGCCTCGCCGGCCAGCGTGCCGTGCGCGGTGTATTCCTTCCACGCGGAGCCGGAGAGATAACCGCGGATCACGCATTCGATCGGAAACACCGTGGTGCGTTTGCACAGCATCGCGCGGCCGGCGATCGCCGCGCGGTGCGGCGTCAGCGCGGGCACGTGGTCGATGATGCTGTCGGCCTTGGCCGAGATCATGTGATGCGGCACGATGCCTTCGAGATGGCCGAACCACCACGCGCTGATCTGCGTCAGCACCGCGCCCTTCATCGGGATGGTCTCGCCCATCACGACGTCGAAGGCCGAGATGCGGTCCGTCGTCAGCAACAGCACGCGGTCGTCGCCGACAGCATAGACGTCGCGGACCTTGCCACGGGCGATGAGAGGCAAAGGCAGCTCGCTGGTACGCATCGGAATCATGGAGAGGCTTTCTTGCAAGTCGGCGTCATTCCGGATGACTGTATCGCAATCGTCATCGCGCGGAGCAACGTTTGTCGTCTTCGACGAACCGCGACGAGACAATCCAGCTGTTCTTTGGAAAACAAGACTGGATCGCCCAAGACTGGATCGCCCTTGTGTAACTCACTCCGGCAGCGGGATGAACTCGCTTTCGTCGGGGACATGCGCGAAGCGTCCCATCTTCCAGTCCTGTTTCGCCTGCTCGATCCGCTCCTGACTCGACGACACGAAATTCCACCACAGATGGCGCGGGCCTTCCAGCGCGTCGCCGCCAAGAAACATCATCCGGGTGGCGCTGACGGCGCGCACGGTGATCGCGTCGCCGGGCCGGAAAATCAAGAGACACGGCCCGATATGGCGGTCGCCGGCGATCTCGACCTCGCCCTCGACCACATAGATCGCGCGCTCCTCATGATCGGGATCGAGCGGCGCGCTGAATCCGGCGGCCAGCGCCACCTCCGCGTAGAACCATGGCGACACCATTGCGACCGGCGAGGTGACGCCGAAGGCACGGCCGGCGATGACGCGCGCGGTGAAGCCGGTGTCGCTGACGCCGGGCAGCAGGTCGGCGGCGTAATGCTGGAACGACGGCGCGATGTCCTCGGACGCCTTCGGCAACGCGATCCAGCTTTGCAGCCCGAGCATCGCCTGCCCGTCGCGGCGCTGCACGTCCGGTGTCCGCTCGGAATGCGCGATGCCGCGCCCGGCGGTCATCAGGTTCATGGCGCCGGGCTGGATTTCCTGCGCGTTGCCCTCGCTGTCGCGATGCATGATCGAACCATCGAACAGATAGGTGACGGTGGCGAGGCCGATATGCGGATGCGGCCGCACATCCATGCCCTTGCCGGACATGAACTGCACCGGGCCGAAATGATCGAAGAAGATGAACGGGCCGACCATCTGCCGCTTGCCATGCGGAAGCGCGCGCCGGACCTGAAAGCCGTCGCCAAGATCGCGCGTGCGCGGCACGATGACGAGGTCGAGCGCGTCGCAGGATCGCGCGTCGCCGAGGATCGGATCTTGGGATGGCATCCAGCTCATTTTGTCTCCTGACGGCGTCACCCGCGCGCCGTCGTCATCATCCGCCTGCTGCGCAATCGCGCCGGGGCGGATGATTCAGTTGTCCCTGACGTGGGAGTTCAAACGTCGGCGCCGCGGAATACTGGATCGCCCGGTCCTCGTGTGCAAGTGCACACGCGGCCGGGCGATCACGGCTTACCCGCGTTCGTCATTGCGAGAAGCGTCGGTCGTCGCGCGCGATGCAGGTCCGCGACGATAGGCGTCTCACAGCGCCTTGATCTGCACCTTGCGGAACTTGATCGTGCCGGATCCATATTGCAGCGAGATCGGCCCGGCCGCGTGCTTGGTATCCTGCACGTCGGCGGTCTTCTCGCCGTTCAAGAGCACGACGAGATGTCCGCCCTTCGCGGTAATGTCGAACGTGTTCCATTTGCCGGCGGCTTTCGGCATCGGATCGACCTTGGCGACATCGACGATCGCGCCGGTGCCGTAAGACGGATCGGGCCGCTTGTCGAAGATGTTGACCTCGTAGCAGCCCTTGGCGTCGATCACCTTCGGATTGTCGCAGCGGATGAAGATGCCGCTATTGGCATCCGCGTCGGCCCAGAATTCGGCCTTGATCTGGAAATCCTTGTAGGAGGCTTTGCTGACGAGATAGGAGAGAATCTTGGGATCGACGAGCTTGTCGGCGACGAGCGCGCCGTCCTTCATCGCCCAGTTGGCGTCACCGACCCGGTCCCATTCGCCCATCTTGGTGGCGTCAACCAAAGTCGTCCATCCGGCATCGCTTTGCGCCGAAGCCGATCCGACATGTTGCAGGACAGCCAGGCCGGCGGTTAATCCCACCGACGTCGCCAACGTCATCGCGAGCAAGCGCTTCATCGTATCCTCCCGGTTTTATCGTTTATACGCAACGATACGTCCGGAAAGTTGCGCCTGTAAACAGAATTGCGCGACCAGGTTGGACCCGCGAATTTCACGATAACGCTCGCTATGTTTC
>JAQGJY010000154.1 GCA_028290325.1 Tardiphaga sp. | reverse complement strand
CCGTCACCGCCGGACAATCCAAGGCGACCGGCGTGCCGGTCGAAGAGATTCTCAAGAAGCGCATGGCGGAAAATCCGGCCGGCCGCTTCGGCGATCCGGAGGAATTCGGGCTCGCTTGCGCATTCCTGTGCGGGGCGAAATCGGGATTCATCACTGGGCAAAACATCCTGCTTGATGGCGGCGCCTTCCCCGGCACCATGTAGCCTTCGCCGTCGCGGCCGCGCCGCGCAGGCGGCCAGTGGGACGGTCCGGATCCGCGGCGCTTGGCTCGCGCGCACCGGCGACCGGACCCATCGACTTCAAACCGGGATGTCACACATGAAAGCGGTCTGGTACGAGCGCGCGGGCGCGGCCGAGGACGTGTTGATTTTTGGCGATATGCCAACGCCGATCGCCGGCCCGGGCGAAGTCCGGGTGCGGCTGGACGCGTCAGGCGTCAATCCGGCGGATGTCGCGCGGCGCGGTGGCGGCTACCGCGCCATGGACTATCCGCGCGTCGTCCCGAACAGCGACGGCGCCGGGCTGATCGATCAGATCGGCGCCGGCGTCAGCCGCTTCAGCCTCGGCCAGCGAGTCTGGCTGTTCAACGGCCAGCGCAACGGTCGGGCGTTCGGCACCGCCGCCGAATACATCGCGCTCGATGAGAAGCTGGTGACGGCTTTGCCTGACGACGTGACGTTCGCGGCGGGCGCGACGCTCGGCATTCCGGCGATGACGGCCTGGTGTTGTCTCTATGCTGGCGGCTCGCTGCTCGGCAAAACCGTGTTCGTCGCCGGCGGCGCGGGCGCGGTCGGGCATTACGCCATTCAGCTGGCGAAATGGGGCGGCGCGCGCGTTGTCGCTTCGGTGTCATCGGCGGCGAAGGCCGACCAGGCCCGCCACGCCGGCGCGGATCTGATCGTCAATTACAAAACCGATGACGTGATCGAGCAAGTGACAGCGTTCACGGCGGGACGCGGTGTCGACCATGTGGTCGATGTCGATTTCGGCGGCAACATCGCAACGACGCTGCACATCATGGCGCTGAATTCCACGATCGCGGTCTACGCCAGCAACGGCAACCGAACGCCACAACTGCCGATGCGCGACGTGATGGAGAAGTGCATCACATTGCGCGCGCTGGTGCTGTTCGCCTTGCCGTGGGACGTGCTGCACGCGGCGCAGGCGGACATGTCCAGATGGCTCGCGGCCGGCACCCGGATCCACAACATCGCCAGCGAATTCGCGCTCTCGGATACGGCGCAGGCGCACCGCGCGGTCGAGCGCGGCGACAAGATCGGGACCGTCATTGTCCGCTGCGCCCCATAGCGCGTGGCTCAACGCACCGGCGTGATGCGGTCGTCGGCGTAGGTCTTGCCGAAGGCATCGAGCCCTTCGGCAAGCATGTCGCCCAGCATCGGCTCGCCCAGCAAATACGATGCCGTGCGGCCGTTGCGACCATCGGCCGCTTCACGGCGCAGTTCGCTCCACTCCTCGATCGTGCCGTCGCCGCGACCGAGCCGCATCAACGCCACCAGATCGATTTGCTCATCCTCGGTCAGCGCGGCGATGAAGCCGCTGATCTCCTGCACCACCGGATCGGTCCCATCGTCCTGCAACACGTCGATCATGTTGTCGTCGGCGCCATTGGAGCCGGCATCGATATCCGTCGCCTCCTCCTTGACGTCGAACTGGCGCGCCTTTTCGATCAGGAACGTGACTTTGTCGGTGGAAATGGCGAGTTCAGGCATGGGAGCGTCCTCGAGGGTGATGCCGTGCAACGCCTATCCGCCGCAGACGATCCCTGCCGAACCTTGCGTCACACAAGCAAGCGCGGCATCGTCGCGGCAAGACCAATAAAATGACGCCAATCAGGGGGCACGCATGGGCTGGACCATCGGCAAGGTCAAAATCACCAAGGTCGTCGAACTCGAAACGATCGGCAGCACGCGATTCATTCTGCCGCAGGCCGGCCCCGACCAGATCAAGGCGTTGCCGTGGCTGACGCCGGCTTTCGCGACGCCGGAAGGCAAGCTGAAGATGTCGATCCATTCGCTGATCGTCGAGACGCCGACCCAGCGCATCATGGTCGATACGGGCCTCGGCAACGACAAAACCGGCCGCGGCGTGCCGACCTGGAACAACCGCGCGACGCCCTTCATGGAAACGATGACGGCGGCGGGCTATCCGCCGGAGAGTATCGACGTGGTGCTGTGCACGCACCTGCATGTCGATCACGTCGGCTGGAACACCAAGTGGGTCAACGGCGGGTGGGTGCCGACATTCCCGAACGCACGCTACGTCTTTGGACGCGGCGAATACGAGCATTGGCGCGATCAGAGCGGGACGCCCGAGCAAGCGGCGGTGTTCGACGATTCCGTCAAGCCGATCGTCGCGGCGGGCCGCGCCGACCTCGTCGCCAGCGACCACAGACTGTGTGACGAGATCACGCTGATCCCGACGCCGGGCCACAGCCCCGGCCATGTCAGCGTGCATATCACGTCGGACGGGCGGGACGCGCTGCTGACCGGCGATGTCGCCCATCACCCGATCCAGATGGCGCATCTCGACTGGTCATCGACGGCGGACAGCGACCCGGCGCAGTCGGCGCGGACGCGGCAGGATTTGTTCTCGCGGTTCGCAGACACACCGACCTTGGTGATCGGCGGCCATTTCAGCGCGGGACATTTGAAGCGCGAAGGCGCTGCGTTTCGGCTCGAGGTGCTGTGAGCAGATGACGCCGTGATC
>JAQGJY010000144.1 GCA_028290325.1 Tardiphaga sp. | reverse complement strand
GTGCAGGCCGTGCCGGGACGCGGTCAGAAATTCAATGCCGATCGCTTCTCTCAAATCTGCGGCGGCAATGCCTTGAATGCCGCGATTGGCATCAGCCGGCTTGGCGGCCACGCCGTGCTGACCGGTCCGATGGGTGACAAGGACGAAACGTCGAGCCGATACATCTTCGACGATCTCGCCAAAGAGGCGATCGACATGACCCATCTGGTGCATATGCCGGGTCTGGTCACACCGATTTCGGGAATCATGATGGACCCGTCCGGCGAGCGCACCATCATCTCGTTTCGTGATCCGGGATTGTGGAAGGTAAAACTGCCCGACACCGAACTGTTGCTGAAGGATTGCGAGGCGATCTTGATCGAAAGCCGCTGTGCCAGTTTCTCCACCGACCTGTGTCACGCGGCGCGCCAGCGTGGCATTCCCGTCGTGGTCGATGTCGATAGCACCGTCTCGCAACGCGAGGGACTGCTCACCGCGTCATCGCACCTGATCTTTTCCGACGAGGCGCTGCAATCGACCGCCGGCATCACGGATGACGTGAAGGCCCTGAAAAAAATCGCGACGCTGACCGAATCGTTCGTCGCGGTCACGCGCGGCCCGAAGGGCACGCTGTGGCTCGGTGACAACGGTGAGCCGAACGAGACGCCGGCATTCCCGGTCCATACGGTCGATACGCTGGGCGCGGGGGACATTTTTCACGGCGCCTTCGCGCTGGAATTCGCCTCGGGCCAGAGCGTCCCTGACGCGCTTCGTTTCGCATCGGCCGCGGCGGCCCTGAAATGCACGCGATACGGCGGCGCGTTCGCTTGCCCGGATCGGGTCGAAGTTCAGACACTTTTGACGTCGTCCGGCATTTAACGGCTTGATGGGAAGAATTTTCTCTATATAACGAGTTTCAGACCCGTTATTGGAAAAGAATTCTTCATGGCTGACATTTCCGACGTTCCCAACGAGCCGCGCCGGCTCGATGCCATCGACCGCAAAATCCTCACCGTGTTGCAGGACGACGCCTCGCTGTCCGTCGCCGACATCGGCGATAAGGTCGGCCTGTCGTCGACGCCCTGCTGGAAACGGATTCAGCGCCTGGAGGCCGACGGCGTGATTCTGCGCCGGGTCGCGCTGGTCGATCAGAACAAAATCGGGCTCGGCATTTCCGTGTTCGTGTCGGTGGAAAGCAGCGACCATTCCGACGCCTGGCTGAAGAAATTCGCCGACGCCGTCAGCGCGATGCCCGAAGTGATGGAGTTCTATCGCATGGCCGGTGACGTCGATTACATGCTGCGCGTCGTCTGCGCCGACATGCCCAGCTACGACATCTTCTACAAAAAGCTCATCAGCGCGGTGGCGTTGAATAACGTCACGTCGCGTTTCGCGATGGAGAAGATCAAATCGGTGACCGCCTTGCCGGTACCGCCGATGCCGGCGGTGTAGCCCCGGCGTCCGAGGCGCGATCGCCTCTTGGCGAGCGCCTCGGAATGACGCTGGTGCTAGCGTTTCTTCTTCGCGCGCGGTTCGGGTCCGAGCGCCTGCGGATCGAAGCCGATGTAGAAGACGTAGTTGTCGCCGGTCGAACCTGGCGGCACCGGATAGACCACATCTTCGCCGACCAGACTGAAGGCGACACTGGTATCGGACATCACGACATTGGTGCGGAAGACCTTGGTGGCGATCGTCTTGGGATTGACGCCTTCGTGCACCACCGCGACGCGCAGCGGCACATCGACCGAAGCCGGCGCGCCGGCCGGTCCGACGATGACGCGGCCTTGAATGCCAATTCGCGCGATGATCTGTCCGCCGCTCAGCGTGCAATCGCGCGCGGTGCGGGTGATGGTCGCCTGGTAGCGCAGATCGGCGCCGGACGCGGTCTTGCCCGGCAGGCCGACCGCATAGGTCGATGCCCCCGGCCGGATGCTGACCGCCGGGCAATCGGGTTCATCGGGCGTCGCCGGCGTCGCCGTCGCGGGCGCATCGGCCGGCTGCGAGTTGCCACCGAACAATGACTTGAACCGATCGCCGATCGATTGCGCGGAGGCCGGCGTCGCCAGCATGCCGATCAGCACCGCCATCGCGAGGCCGCGCCACGCCGTTATCCCGTTGGTGTCTCGCATGGCGTGTCCCCGTGGTCTCATCCCGCGCCAGCTTATAGCAAGGCAAAGCCGGCAAACCCAAGGCATAGGAACTCGGACCTCGGCGGACGGCCTCAGCCGCGAAAATCCTCGTTCAACAGGCCGAACAGCAAATGATCCTGCCAGGCGCCATTGATGCAGAGATAGCGCCTTGCCAGCCCCTCGCGGGTGAAACCGCATTTTTCCAGCACCCGCACCGATGCCGCATTGGTCGGAATGCACGCGGCCTCGATGCGATGCAGGTTGAGCTCGCCAAACAAGGTCGGCAGCAGCGCCCGCAGCGCCGCCGTCATATAGCCGCGCTGCGCGAAGGGCTCGCCGACCCAATAGCCGATGGTGCCGGCTTGCACGATGCCGCGCCGAACATTGGCCAGCGTGACACCGCCGATCATCACCTCGTCGGCCTCGCGGAACACCAGAAAAGGATAGGAGCGATCCGTCGAAATATCTTCGGCGTAGCGTCGCAGCCGGCGACGAAAGCCCGAGCGGGTGAGATCATCGGACGGCCAGATCGGCTCCCACGGCGTCAGATATTGCCGGCTGCGATCGCGCAGCTCGGCCCATTGTGGAAAATCCGCCATGACCGGCGCGCGCAACACGAGGCCATGACCGCGCGGCGCGAGCGGCGGTGGCGACGTGGACGGCAATCGAAACAGGGCCATGCGCCCGATCTCCTGACAGCTCGCGTCATTGCCGGGCGCGAGCAGCACCGGCTGCGCGCGAACCCGGAATGATAATCTCAATGATAGATTGTTTTCGCTTTCGCGGTCGTCAAACCTTCGGCAAATCCGACCGCCTTCTCAAGCCCGGTGCCGGAGCCGAGCGCAACGACCGCCGGTCGGCTGCGCGCCATCAGCGCGCGCGCGGCATCGCGAGTCGATTCGACGCTGACGGCATCGATCCGCGCCACCAGCTCGTCGACGGTGAGCGGACGACCATAAGCAAGGATGTGCCGCGCGAGCTGTTCGGCGCGGGCGCTACAGCTTTCCAGCGCCATCAACAGACCCGCCTTCATCTGCGCCTTGGCGCGATTGATCTCGGCCTCGGTCAGCGTCTCGACGGCGTTGGTCATCACATCGACGATCACGTCCATCATCTCGGGCGCGTCGGCGGGATCAGTGCCGGTATAAAGCCCGAAGAAGCCGGTATCGGTATAGGGCGCGTGGAAGGTGTAGATCGAATAGCACAGCCCGCGCTGCTCACGGACTTCCTGAAACAGCCGCGAGGACATGCCGCCGCCGAGCGTGTTGGTGAACACCTGCAGGCTGAACAACGTCGGATCGGCCTGCGGCAGGCCCTCCAGCGCCAGCGTCAGATGCGCCTGCTCGAGATCGCGATGCACGACCCGCGAGCCGCCCTTGCCGAATTTTGCCGGTTGCGGTTTCGGCGCGACCTTGCCGGAGAAGCTGGCGAATTTCTCGCTCACATCCGCGACGATCCGGGCGTGATCGACCGCGCCGGCGGCCGAGACCACCATCTCCGGGCCGCGATAATGCGTCGTGAGATAATTCCGCAAAATATCGCGGTCGAAATCTTTCAGCGTCTTGGCCGTGCCGAGCAGCGAGCGGCCCATCGGCTGATCGGGATAGCAAAGCTCGTTGAGGTGCTCGAACACGACATCATCGGGCGTATCCTGCGCGGCGCCGATTTCCTGCACGATCACGCTTTTCTCGCGTTCGAGTTCCTCGGCGACAAATGTCGGATTGGCGAGAATGTCGCTGAGCACGTCGAGCGCCAGCGGCACATCGGCCTTCAGCACCCGCGCGTAATAAGCCGTCGTTTCGGTTGAAGTGCCGGCGTTGAGATCTCCGCCGACCGCCTCGATCTCCTCGACGATCTCCCGCGACGAGCGCTTCGCGGTGCCCTTGAACGCCATGTGTTCGAGCAGATGCGAGATGCCATGTTCGTTTGGCTTTTCGTCGCGGCCGCCGACGCCGGTCCAGACGCCGAGCGACGCCGTTTCCAGATGCGGCATGGTATCGGTGATGACCGTCAGGCCCGAAGGCAGCTTGGTGATCTCAACGCTCATGCGTTCACTCCCTGTTTCGCCGCACGGCTCACAGAGCGCACGAAGCCTTCAATTTCGGTCTGGTCGTTCGGCACGACCTTGATGTTTTCCGGCTTGCTCATCAGCCCGTCAAGCCATGGCGGCAGATCGGGCCGCACACCGCAGGCGGTTTCGACCGCATCAGGAAACTTCTACTCATTCGCGGTCGAGAGCACCACGTTCGGGACGTCCCGCGCGGTCGCGTCGCGATCGGCGACGGCGAGGGCGACAGCGGTATGCGGGTCGACGAGATTGGCGGCCTCGCGCCAGGCGGTGCGGATCGAGGCTGACGTTTCCTCTTCATCGGCGCGGCCGGCGTCGAAATCCGCGCGCACGGCGGCGAGCAGGCCGTCCGGTAACACGAAGCGGCCGGATTGCTTCAGCGAGGCCATCAGGCTGCGCACCAACGCCGCGTCGCGGTCCGAGGCTTCGAACAGCAGCCGTTCGAAATTCGAAGACACCTGAATGTCCATCGACGGCGACGTGGTTTCGTGAACCTCACGGACCTCATAGATGCCGGTTTTCAGCGTGCGCGCGAGGATGTCGTTGACGTTGGCGGCGATCCGCAGCTTGCGCACCGGCAGACCCATCATCTTGGCCACGTAGCCCGCGAAAATGTCGCCGAAATTGCCGGTCGGTACCGTGAACTCGACGGCGCGGGCCGGCGCGCCGAGCGCCACGGCCGACGTGAAAAAATACACCACCTGCGCGACGATCCGCGCCCAGTTGATCGAATTGACGCCGGACAGCGAGACCTCGTCGCGAAACGCGTGATGATTGAACATCGCTTTCACCAGCGCCTGGCAATCATCGAAATGGCCTTCGACCGCGAGCGCGTGAACATTCGCCGCGCCGGCCGTCGTCATCATCCGGCGCTGCACCTCGGAGATGCGGCCGTGCGGAAACAGCACGATCAGATCGGAGCGATGCGCGCCGGCGAAAGCATCAACGGCGGCGCCGCCGGTATCGCCCGAGGTGGCGACGACGATCGTGGTGCGCGCGTTGCGCTTGGCCAGCACATGATCCATCAGCCGCGCGATGAGTTGCATCGCGACGTCCTTGAACGCCAACGTCGGGCCGTGAAACAGTTCCAGCACGAACTGGTTCGGCCCGCTCTGCGTCAACGGCGTCACGGCCGGGTGGCGGAACGTGGCGTAGGCCTCGAAAGCCATGCGGCCCAGATCTTCGTCGGAAATCTCGCCGGCGACGAACGGCTTGATGATCTCGACCGCGACCTCCCAATAGGGGCGGCCGAACAACGCGGCGATCGCGTCGGGCGTCATCCGCGGCCAGGTTTCCGGCACATAGAGGCCGCCGTCGCGGGCGAGCCCGGTCAGCATCACGTCACAAAAGCCGAGAACGGGGGCTTCACCCCGCGTGGAGATATAGCGCGTCACATGGTCCTCCAAAGGCTGCGGGCGCGCGCCCGGCCTTTGACGATGTGGATTGGCGATGTCGCTTAGCGCGACAACGCCCGCACCATAAAGCGTTTTATCCGGAAGGGGAAATATGCGATCCGCCGCGATGGCGGACCGCGTCAAGCGGCATTGACCATGCGGCGCCGGAACGCGCTACAAGATGGGGGCGCGATCAGGCCGATGCCCTGACCGCGAGCGGCCGGGACAGACACGGCACGTCCGGCAATGCCATCAACGCGGGTTTGGCAAAGTGATAGCCCTGAAACAGCGAGATGCCGGCCGCGCGCAGGACGGTGAGTTCGTCCTCCGTCTCGACGCCTTCGGCCAAGATCGTGATATCGAGCGCGCGCGCGATGCCGACAATGCCCGCGACGATCGCCTGCTTGGCCTGGTGCAGATGAATGTCGCGCAGCAACTCCATGTCGATCTTGATCAGATCCGGCTGCAATTGCGACAGAAGGCCAAGTCCGGCATAGCCGGCGCCGAAATCGTCCAGCGCGGTCCAGAAGCCCAACTCGCGATAGGCCGCGATGATGCGGCGGACATGAGCGGTGTCGCGCATCCGCTCGTTCTCGGTGAATTCAAACATCAGATTTTTGTGGGGGAAGTTCGCGCGCCGGGCCGCCGCGAGCGATTTCTGGATGCAGGCGCTCGGCTCGTAAACGGCGTTCGGCATAAAATTGATCGACAGCCGCAGATCGTCGCGCCCAAAAAGCCTGCCCGCGGTCTCGATCGCCATCACCCGCGCGGCCTGATCGAAACGGTAGCGAACATCCTCGGTCACTTGATCGAGCACGGCAAAAGCGGATTCGCCATTGACGCCACGCACCAGGGCCTCATATCCCCACACACGCCCGGCGGACACGTCGACGATCGGCTGGAACGCCATCTTGAATTCAAAAGGAAGCGCGACGTCGTCGCGGCATCCGGCACACGCAGTCTTCATAAGACGGGCTCCTGCTCGAAACTGATTTCGCGCAGACTACAAGCCTTTGGATTGAACGTCGGTTAACATACTATGTACGGCACTGGACACAGGGGTAATGCCATGAGCTACACGAATTTCAATGTCGCGACCGATTCCGACGGTATTGCGCTCGTCACATGGGACATTCCGGGCCGTTCGATGAACGTGCTGGATACCAAGACCATCGAAGAACTCGGCGCGATCGTCGCGGCAACGTCGGCCGACGCCGCGATCAAGGGCGTCGTCATCACCTCGGGCAAGGACGCGTTCTCGGCGGGCGCGGATCTGTCGATGCTCGACGGCATGAACAAGACCTTCCTTGAAACAAAGAAATCCAAGGGCGACGAAGCCGCCCAGCAGATGCTTTTCGATGAATCGCGCAAGCTGTCGCTGACGCTGCGCAAGATCGAGACATCGGGCAAGCCGTGGGTTGCCGCGATCAATGGCCTGGCTTTGGGCGGTGCGTTCGAAGTCACGCTCGCCTGCCATTACCGCATCGCGTCCGACAATCCGAAGACGCGCCTCGGCGTGCCGGAGATCAAGGTCGGGCTGTTTCCGGGCGGTGGCGGCACGCAGCGCCTGCCGCGTTTGTTGCAGCCCCAGGACGCGATGCAGATGCTGTTGAAAGGCGATTCGATCGACCTGAAGAAAGCCAAGGCGATGGGCCTGGTCGGCGCCGTGGTGCCGGCCGCTGATCTCATTCCGGCCGCGAAAGAGTGGATCAAGGCCGGCGGCAAAGCCGTCGCCCCTTGGGACGAGAAGGGCTTCAAGCTTCCGGGCGGCGGCGTCTATTCCAAGATGGGCATGCAGATCTTCCCGGCGGGAAACGGGCTCTATCGCAGCCAGACCTATGACAATTATCCGGCGGCGCGCGCGATCATGCAGTGCGCCTATGAAGGCCTGCAATTGCCGATGGACGCGGCCTTGCGCGTCGAATCGCGCTACTTCGCCAATGTGTTGCAGACCAAGGAAGCGGCGGCGATGATCCGCAGCCTGTTCTTGTCGATGCAGGAGCTGAACAAGGGCGCGCGGCGGCCGCAGGACGTGCCGCCGACGAAAGTGAAGAAGTTGGCCGTGATCGGCGCCGGCTTCATGGGCGCGAGCGTCGGCTTCGTGTCGGCGCGCGCCGGCATCGACGTTGTGCTGATCGATCGCGATCAGGCGTCGGCCGATAAGGGCCGCGGTCACGCGCAGGCGGCGATCGACGCGCTTGTCGCCAAGGGCCGCGCGAAACCTGATGACGCGGAAAGGTTGATGGCCAAAATCACCGCGACCTCGGATTTCAACGTGCTGACGGACTGCGATCTCGTTATCGAGGCCGTGTTCGAGGATCGCGCGGTCAAGGCCGAGATCTACAAGAAGGCGCAGCCGTTCTTGAAGGCGGGCGCGATTTTCGCGTCCAACACCTCGACGTTGCCGATCAATTCGCTGGCCGAGGAATTCACCGATCAGTCGAAATTCATCGGCATCCACTTCTTCTCGCCGGTCGAGAAGATGATGCTGGTCGAGATCATCGTCGGCAAGAACACCGGCGACGTCGCGCTGGCGACCGCATTGGATTACGTCCGCGTCATCGGCAAAACGCCGATCGTCGTGAATGATTCGCGCGGCTTCTTCGCCAATCGCTGCGTGTTGCGCTTCACCGCCGAAGGCCTGGAAATGCTAATGGAGGGCGTGCCGCCGGCGATGATCGAGAACACCGCGAAGATGGCCGGCATGCCGGTCGGGCCGCTGTCACTGTCGGACGAAATCGCGCTCGACCTCGTGCTCAAGATCATGAAGGCAACCGAGGCCGATTTGGGCTCGCAGGCGGTCGATCAGGCGCAGAAGAAACTGATCGTCGAGATGGTCGAGAAGCAGGACCGCCTGGGCCGTAAAAACGGCAAGGGCTTCTACGACTATCCGCCGAAGGGCAAAGGCGCCAAGCATCTGTGGCCGGGCCTTGCGGCGCTGGTGCCGGCTCCCGTCGATCCCGACACGCTGGACATCGAAGAACTCAAGCAGCGTTTCCTCGTGGTGCAGGCGGTGGAAGCCGCGCGCACGGTCGAGGATCACGTCATCACCGACGTGCGCGAGGCGGATGTCGGGTCCATTCTGGGCTTCGGCTTCGCGCCGTTCACCGGCGGCACGCTGAGCTACATCGACTTCATGGGCACGACGGAATTCGTCGCCCTCTGTCACAAGCTCGAAGCGAAATACGGCTCGCGTTTCACGCCGCCGAAGTTGCTGGAAGACATGGCGAAGACGGGCGAGACGTTCTACGGCCGCTTCCCGCCGAAGAAACTGGCGGCGGCGTAAGCTGCTTTCGGCCCTCTCCCGTTGCGGGAGAGGGTGACTCTGCGAAGCGAGAACAGGGGCCGGGTTGCCCTCACGTTTGAGCAAGATGAGCATGACCCCCTCAGCCGACGGCCTTCGGTCGCGCCGCCCTCTCCCACAAGGGTAGAGGGGGAAGAACCTCGCAGCGAGACCTACGCCGACGCCGCCTTCATCAGGCCTTCGCTCACCAGCGCGGCCTGCACTTTCGGGCGCGCGCCGACGCGGGCCTTATAGGCCGTCAGATTGGCGAACGACGAAATGTCGATCTTCATTCGCTCGGCCCATAGCAGCATCACGAACAGGTAGCCGTCGGCGACGCTGAACTGCGCGCCCATCAGGTAATCCTTGCCGGCCAGCTGCTTGTCGGCGTAGCCGAAATACTTGCCAATGCGGTCTTTGAAGAACTGCTTGGTCTCGTCCGACAAAGCCGGCTGAAACAGCGGACCGAAACTCTTGTGAAGATCGGTCGAGATGAAGTTCAGCCATTCCTGCAGGCGATAGCGCTCGGCCGTCCCGTTAGCGGGCGCGAGCTTGCCGTCGCCGACCTTGTCGGCGATCATCTGCACGATCGCCGGGCCTTCGGTCAGGACGCCGCCATCGTCGAGGCCGAGCGCCGGCACCGAGCCCTTGGCATTGATCTTGGTGAAATCGTCGCCGGCTTCCGTGGTCTTAGCCTTGAGGTCGACCTTGACCAGATCGAAAGGCAGGCCGGATTCGCTGAGGGCGATATGCGGCGACAGCGAGCAGGCCCCGGGGGCGTAGTATAATTTCATCGGATAGCTCCAATTCGTGAACGAGGCGGGCAATTGAATGCAGATGCATGAAAATGTCAAGATTGATGCAGGTGCATTTATAGCTATATTCAGTCCGGGCTGTCATGGACATCGCGATGAAGCGTAAACCTTCCACCGAGGCGACCGAAGCCTGGATCAGGCTGGCGCGGCTGCAAAGCCGGGTGCTGGACGCCGTCGAGCACGATCTGAAGAAGGCGGGCTTTCCGCCGCTGGCTTGGTACGACGCGCTGCTGGAGCTGGCGCGCGCGCCGACCGGCGAATTGCGGCCGGTCGAACTCGAACGGCAGATGCTGATTCCGCAATATTCGACGTCGCGGCTGATCGACCGCCTCGTCGAGGAAGGCCTTGCCGCGAAAAAAGAATGTCCGCTCGACAAGCGCGGCCAGTTCGTCGAGATCACCGAGGCCGGACGTGATCTACAAAAGCGGATGTGGCTCTCTTATTCGGCCGCGATCGAAAAGCATGTCGGGTCCAAATTGTCCGATGCCGACGCCGTCAAGCTTTGCGAACTCCTCGACCGTCTCGGCTGCGCATGCCACAACACGCCCGCTCCGGCGCCCCGAGACGCCGTCGCGCCCCGATGATAGAATTCCCTCCGATTTGGCGCGCGGACCTCGCGGTTCGCGGCTATCCCCGACACCGCGCGCAGGACATTGCGGCGCTCTTGATCCGGACGTTTCATGGCGCGTGACCAAATCGATATGACGCCGCTGCATTCGCGCGACGAACTCGTGGCGTGGATCGAGGCCGGCGTGAAGCCGAAGTCCGAATTCCGGATCGGCACCGAGCACGAGAAGACGCCGTTCACGCTCGATGGCCACCATCCCGTGCCCTATGCGGGACCTCGGGGAATCCAGGCGCTGCTCAACGGCATGAAGCTATTGCTCGGCTGGGAGCCGATCATGGAGCACGGCAACATCATCGGGCTCTATGACGTGACCGGCGGTGGCGCGATTTCGCTGGAGCCGGGCGGGCAGTTCGAGCTCTCCGGCGCGCCGGTCGAGACCGTGCATCAGACCCAGTCCGAATTGATGGCGCATCTGGCGCAGGTCCGCGAAATCGCGACCCCGCTCGGCGTCGGCTTTCTCGGCCTTGGCATGACGCCGTCATGGTCGCGTGAACAGATCCCGGTCATGCCGAAAGGCCGCTACGGCATCATGACGAAGTACATGCCGAAAGTCGGCCGCTACGGCCTCGACATGATGTACCGGACCTGCACGGTGCAAACCAATCTCGACTTCTCGTCGGAAGCCGACATGGTGAAGAAGCTGCGCGTCTCCGTCGCGCTGCAACCGGTGGCGACGGCGTTGTTCGCGAACTCGCCATTCACCGAGGGCAAGCCGAACGGCCTGCTGTCGTTTCGCTCGGAAATCTGGCGCGACACCGACAATGCCCGTGCCGGCATGATTCCCTGGGCGTTCGAGGACGGCATGGGGTTCGAACGCTGGGTCGATTACGCGCTCGACGTCCCGATGTATTTCGTCAAGCGGGGCGACACTTACATCGACGTCGCCGGATCGTCGTTCCGCGATTTTTTCGACGGCAAGAACGCAATGATCGCCGGCGAGCGTCCGACATTGTCGGACTGGGCCAATCATCTCTCGACGATTTTCCCCGAGGTTCGTCTGAAGCGTTATCTCGAAATGCGCGGCTCGGACGGCGTGCCATGGGGCCAATTGCCGTCGCATCCGGCATTCTGGACTGGGCTGCTCTATGACGACCAGAGCCTCGAGGCGGCCTGGGACATTTGCAAGCGCTGGACCGCGCATGAGCGTCAGGCCTTGCGCGACGACGTGCCGCGCATGGGCTTCAAGGCACGGATCGGCGACCGCTATTTGTTCGAGATCGCCAAAGAATGTCTCAAGCTCGCTCACGCCGGGCTGCGTCGTCGCAACATGGTCGATCATATCGGCCGCGACGAATCGCGCTATCTCGACCCGCTCGATCAGGTTCTCGACAGCGGCAAAACGCCGGCCGAGCAGATGCTCGACAAGTTCAATGGTCCGTGGCGCGGCAGTGTCGATCCCGCCTACACGGAATATTGTTTCTAGCCGCATGCGCTGACTGAGGCGTGACCGGACCGGCATGCCGCGTTCATCTGGCGTACATGTCGGTGGCGATCAAATGGCCCAGCACGCATCCGAATGCCGCGTCGCGCGTTCAGCGACGTCGTCATCTCGCTAAAGGCCGTATTGCATGATCACTGGCCGTTGCTCAGGCCAAGGTTTGGGTCGATATTTGCGCCGTATGCTTGGCGCGGGCTGCGTTCTCGCGACGCTCGCGGGCCTCGCCGCGCAGCCCGTTCAGGCGCAGGTCAATTTCGATCGGCCGGGCGGCGACTACCTGCGCGCGCAACTGAGCAGCGGCGATCCCGCCGAATGCGCGATCCTGTGCGAGCGTGATCGGCGATGCCGATCATGGAGCTTCGTCTATCCGCGCGATCCGATCAGTGGCGCGGCGTGCTGGTTGAAGAGCAACGTGCCGCAACGCCAGCAGACGACCTGCTGTGTCACCGGCGTGCGCGGTGCCGGCGTGCTGGAGCCGCGCAAGGAAGCGATTGAACCGTCGATCGATCGGTATGGCGGAGATTATCGCAATTTCGAGATCAAGAACGACGAGGACGACGAAGCTTGCAAAGCGGCCTGCGCCGACGAGCAGGTCTGCCGCGCCTGGACCTTTGCCCGCGCCGGCTATGTCGGCCGCAACGCGCGCTGCTTCTTGAAGAAAGACATCAAGCCGCCGCTGCATCGACCAGGCTTCATATCGGGCGTGGTCAGGTAGCGGGCGTAAAAATCATGATGGCCGGTCAGCGGCGCGAAGACGAGCTTCGCGCTTGGCCCGGCCATCATGCGGGATCGTTGCCCGCGCCTCAGACCTGTTCTGAGGCCTTGCCGGCCCGGTCAGGCGGCGCGAACTGTGGACAGAAACGTCTGGACCTCGGTCTTGAGACGGTTGCTTTCGACTGACAGCGACTGTGCCGACGACAGCACCTGCGCCGAGGCGGACCCCGTATCGCTTGAGCCCTGCTGGACGTCGGAGATGTTGGCCGCCACTTCCGATGTGCCTTGCGATGCCTGTTGCACGTTGCGAGCGATTTCCTGTGTCGCCGCCCCCTGCTCCTCGACCGCCGCGGCGATCATCGACGAGATTTCCGAGATCCGTCCGATCGTGACGCCGATTTCCTTGATCGCTCCGACCGATCCCTCTGTCGCGACCTGGATCGCGGTGATTTGCTGACCGATCTCGTCGGTGGCGCGCGATGTCTGCTCGGCGAGCGCCTTGACCTCCGCCGCCACGACGGCGAAGCCGCGACCCGCTTCTCCGGCGCGCGCGGACTCGATCGTCGCGTTGAGCGCGAGCAGGTTGGTCTGCTGCGCGATGCTCGAGATCAACTTGACGACGTCGCCGATTTTCTTCGCCGACTCCGACAATGCATTGACGCGGTCATTGGTGGTCTGCGCCTGCACCACGGCTTCGCCGGCGATCCGCGCGGATTCCTGCACTTGCCGGCTGATCTCATTGACCGACGACGACATCTCCTCGCTCGCGGATGCCACCGACTGCACATTGGTCGAGGCTTCCTCGGCCGCCGCGGCCACGACGGTCGAGAGTTTTTCCGTGCGTGCCGCCGTTGTCGTCAACGAGTTGGCCGATGCTTCGAGCTCGACGGCCGCCGACGACACCGTTTGGATGATCTCGCCGACCGCGCCTTCGAAATCGTTGGCGAGCTTCATCATATCCGCTTTACGCTGCTGCGCGTTGCGGGCTTCGCCGGCTTGTTGCTCGAGCTTCATGCGTTCGACTTCAAGGCCGTTGGTCTTGAACACCTCAACGGTGCGGGCCATCTCGCCCAGCTCGTCACGGCGCTTGGTGCCGGGGACGTCGGATTTCAGGTCGTTGTTGGCGAACATCTCCATGACAGCCTTCAACCGGGCGATCGGCTGCGACAGTCCTTTGATCCCGATAAAGATCGCCAACGCCAGACTGACGATCAGGCCCGCGATCGTAACAATCAGAACTGTTACGATGGTCGTGCGCACGCTTTCCTTCAAGTTCTTGGATATTTCCGCGGCGTGCGCGACCAGGCTGTCAACCAACTTGCCGTGGACATCGAGAGCGACGTCAGAATCCGGGACGCATTCGCTCTTGAGGCGCTGGGTGGCGATCGCCACTTGCTCGGCCGAGGTCACGCTCGCGGCGTAGCGCATCACCGGCTCGCACTTCGCGAACACCTTCTCGAACAGCGTGATGACACCTTGAATCTCGGTCGAATGCTCGGGAAGCTCCCGTAAGACCTGCGCCATCACGGTTTGATAGCCCGTGCGATTGTCGTCAATGAGCCTGAACAATCGCTTGTTTTCTGCGTCGACGGTTTCCAATGCAATCTGATAGCCCAATCCGACATAGGCCTGGACCCGTCGGCCTGCGCGCGCGGCCGCGGTCGCGGATTTATCGACGCGATTCACAAGATCGGAATAGGAGGTGTCGATGGCTTGCATGCGAAGCGACGAAAAGGCGGTCGCGCCGATACAGACCGCGCCCAACAAGGCGACGATGAGCGAGATCTTGTAAAAGATCTTGATATTATTAAGCCACGACATGAGCGAACTCTCGCGATGAGGCGAATCCGTCGGGCGGACTGCCAATGTCAATTCTTGAAAACAGCCTCCCAACGACTGCGAAACAACACGCTAGCGTTATGCTCACAGGGTTAATCGTAAGTTAAAAAAGCCTGGATTGATTGCTTATTTGTCAGTACCGAACTATCGAAAGTGGTGCGGCCTCTTCGCGTGACGAGTTGTCGCATTGGCTGTCGCCGCTGACCTTCGCCGCCTTCCAATCGCTATGGCGTGATGGTTTGGCTTGGCGTCGCCGCGACGCGGGTGGCCCGTTGCTAGCCGGTGCCGCCGACGGTGATGCGCTCCATTCGCAGCGTCGGCTGGCCGACGCCAACCGGCACGCCCTGCCCATGTTTGCCGCAGGTGCCGATGCCATCATCGAGGGCGAGGTCATTGCCGATCATGGTGATGCGATGCAGGTCGGTCGGGCCATTGCCGATCAACATCGCGCCTTTCAGGGGCGCGCCGAGTTTGCCGTTTTCGATCTTGTACGCTTCCGTGCATTGGAAAACATACTTGCCCGACGTGATATCGACCTGACCGCCG
>JAQGJY010000116.1 GCA_028290325.1 Tardiphaga sp. | reverse complement strand
CTTCGTCTTCCGCCATCGGACCGCTTGAGATTGCACGCGACTGCTCGCCGATCGTCTCATCGACAAAGTAGTCGCCATTGTCGTCGCGTCGCGCGGTCCACTTGAAACGGATCGCATCGAGCGGGCCGGGCCCTGATCGCGAATAGCCGTTGACGTCGCGCGTGTGCGCGACCGCATGCGGCGCATCATCGGATTGGCTTGCATCCGGATGGTCCGCCGCGACCGGCGCGTCGGATTTATCGAAGATGCTGGCGATCGCGGCGAGCACGTCATCGGTGGGATCGTTGCGACTCAAAACTGAAGCCTCCGTATGGAACAGTCCCCCAACCTGCGCCCACGCTATGGCTTTTTTAGGCGCAAATTTGTGGCCGCCGATGGCGCCACGGCCGTTCGGATTCGAGTTGCGCGGCGAGCCTGAACAATGTGGCCTCATCGCCATATCGCGCGGCGAAGCTGATCCCGATCGGCAGGTTGGACGCTGTCCAGGCCAAGGGCACGCTCATTGCCGGCTGGCCGGACATGTTGAACATGCTGGTGCCCGGCATGAACCGACGCAGCACCGGCGAGACGTGCGACAGGTTGGCCGCCATCGTGTCGAGTTCACCGACCTTCAGCGCCGGCTGGCAGAGCGTTGGCGACAGGAAGATGTCGCAGTCCCTAAAGAACGCGGCCAGGGCTTTGGATATCTCGAAGGCGGCGAGTTGCATGGCGACATAATCCGTCGCGCTGGATTTTCGCGCATTGGCCGACATCGCCAATGTCAGCCGCTCGAAATCCTGATCGGTCATCGCGCGGCCAAGGCGCTGCTCCGCGAGCCGAACCGACAGCGCCGTGTTGGCGCCGACGATCGCCGCCATCACAATGGCCGGATCGGCCGGCAAAGCCGGCGCGCGCTGTTCGACGTGATGGCCGAGCTTGGCGAGCATCGACGCGACATCGCGAACCGCGTTTGCAACCTCAGGATCGATCGCTTCGCCGTAGGGCGAGACATCCGTGAACGAGATTCGCAGCCGGCCAGGATCACGCCCGACCTCCTGCGCGAAGGGGCGCTCGGGGGCAGGGGCGACATAGGGGCTTGTGGCTTCCGCGCCGTGAATGGCGTCGAGCATCGCCGCACTGTCGCGCACGCTGAGGCCGACGACATGGCCAACCGAAAAGCCACCCCAGCCCTCGCCGCGATCGGGCCCTGACGGCGTCCGCGCGCGCGTTGGCTTCAGGCCGAACACGCCGCAAGCGGCGGCGGGAATGCGGATCGAACCGCCGCCGTCGCTGGCATGCGCCATCGGCAGAATGCGCGCGGCGACGGCCGCCGCCGCGCCGCCGGATGAGCCGCCGGACGCATGCGCGGGATTCCAGGGATTGCGCGTCGGGCCGTGCAGTCGCGACTCCGTCGTCGGCATCAAACCCAGTTCGGGGCTGGCGCTTTTACCGAACATCACCAAGCCGGCATCGATGAAGCGCTGCGCGATCGTCGAGGTGTGATCGGCGACGTAATCCTTGGTCAGCGTCGAGCCGAACGTCGTGCGCGTGCCCTTGATCGCGTCGAGGTCTTTCAGCAGAAACGGCACGCCACGAAACGGACCATCGGGCAGGCCGCGCGCGATCTGAGCCCGGGCATAGTCGTCGTGTCTGACCACGACGGCGTTGATCGCGGGATTGACCGCCTCGGTGCGCGCGATCGCCTCGTCGAGCAATTCGCCCGCGCTGACCTGTTTGGTCGCGACCAGTTCGGCGAGGCCGAGCGCGTCATAGTCATCGTAATGTTTGAAAGCCATTATTTTAGCACATCCTGATTGATGACATTGGCGCGGATCGGTTCACCATCAAGCACGCTCAGCATGTTTTTCGCGGTCTGTTCGCCCATGCGGTCAAGCGCCTCGCGCGTGACGCCCGCGACATGCGGCGCGATGATGACGTTCGGGAGATCGAACAGTTTGTGGCCGAGCGGCGGCGGTTCCTGCTCGAACACGTCGAGGCCGGCGCCACCGAGTTTCTTGGCGACAAGCGCGTCATACAGCGCCGACTCGACGACGATGCCGCCGCGCGCGGTGTTGACGAGATAGGAGGTCGGTTTCATCCGCGCGAGTTTCGCCGCATCCATCAGCCCGTTGGTTTCCTTGGTCTTCGGGCAATGCAGGCTGACAAAATCGGCGCGCGGCAGAGCGGCGTCGAGATCGGTCACCGGCTCGCAGCCGGCGGCTTTGATCTCGTCCGCCGATTTGTAGGGGTCGTAGACCAGCACCGTCATTTCCATCGCGAGGCATCTTTTCGCCGTGCGCGTGCCGATGCGTCCGAAACCGACGATGAGCAACGTCTTGCCGAACAGATCGAACGGCAGGGCCGCCAACCGCGTGCCCCATTTGCCATCTTTCACAAGCGCGTGCAGCTCGACCGCGCGCTTGGCCAATGTCAGCATCATGAAGACGGCTTGCTCGGCGACCGAGGGCGAGTTCGCCGTGCCGGCCACCATCAGCGGAACGTCGCGTTTCGACAACGCGGGCACATCGACGGCGTCGTAGCCGACGCCGATGCGAGCCACCACTTTCATGTCCCGCGAATCCGTCAGTTCGCTCTCGCCGAAGGCGGTGGCGCCAAGCGCGACGCCGTGCACCGGCGCATGGGCTTGCAGCAGTTTGGTGAAATCGGCGGCGGAGATCAGGTTGGAGAACTCGATGGTTTCGATGTCCCCGCGTTCACGAAACAGGCGCCAGCCTTGTTGCGACATCGATTCGGTAATCAGTAGTTTCTTTTTATTGGTCGCCATGTGTCCGATCCCGCCGCGTTTGCTTTTCTTGTGTGCGGCAATCTAGCCATGCCGCGCCGGCAAGGTCCATGGCCAATGCTGTGGCGCGTCGGACGGCCACGGTCTAAACTTGCTGTGATTTGCCGGCGGAGACCATGGATGACGAGATCGACGATCCAGCTTCACGCGTGCATGCTGGCGGCACTGCTGGTGGCGAGCGCGGCGCAAGCCCAGGGGCTGGTGCAGGGCGTCGAACAGGGCGCCCGCGACGGCAACCGCGCCGCCGGGCCGGTCGGCGGCGTGCTGGGCGGCGCCATCGGCGGTGTCGTCGGCATCGTCGGCGGCGTATTGGGCGTGCCGGCAAGTCAGCCCCAGAAACAGCCCGCGCCGTCGGCCACGGCGGCGCCGAGCAGCGATCGCCCGCCGGCCGCGCCGAGTAGGGCCGCGACAACCAAATCGGCCAAGGAAATCGGCAAGGCCGAAACCGGCAAGGCCGCGAAGGCGACGCCGGCGCCGCGTCCGGCTGTCGCGCCCGCCGCTCTCGCGCCATCGGCGCAGCCATTGACCGCCGAGCAGATCGTCGCCGCCAGCGATGCCAACATCGCCCGCATCAAGAGCGAGTTGAAGCTGACGCCCGAGCAGGACAAGCATTGGGGCGGCTTCAACAGCGCGATGCACTATCTCGGCCATAACGGCGCCGCCCGCCTCAATCTGCGGATCGCGCGGGCCAAACGCGACCCGCCCGACGATATCGTCGAGCAGATGCGCAACGAAGCGCAGTTTCTGAACGATCGCGCGGTCGATCAGCGCGCCGTCGCCGACGCCGCCGAGCCGCTGTTCGGCAGCCTCGACGACCGCCAGAAGGCGATTTTCGTCTCCGAGATGGTCAAGCTCAGTCGCGAGCGCGGTCTGGACTAGGCGGCGTCACGCCCGATGCGGGAACGGAACCAATAGGCCACGGAGCCATTGAGTGCCGACGAGCAGGAGATCAAGATGAGCGACATTCCTCCCCAGCCCTATATCTATGAGGGGGCAGATCCGATGGATGAGCCGCGGCGAACCGCCAAGTCGACCGCATCGAGCGTTTTCGAGACCTTGTCCCGCGCCGGCAACGCGCTCACCGAAGCTTTTGACAATGCCAAGAAGCCCGGCATGCCGTTGAGCGTGCTGAGCAACGTCGCGCGCGAAGCCCCGCTGGCATCGCTGCTGGCGGCTTTCCTGCTCGGCGTCGCCGTCTCACGGCGGCGCTGAACTGCGAGCCGGTCATATTAGGGCGCAGATTACAGGTGGGAGCTGCTGCTTTGACGCGCGTGGGATACCCCGACCGCTGCCGGTCCTGCCCAAATCATGCTTGGTCGGAGGCAGGCTAACCAGTCAAGCGGGGATGCCCGGCGCAGCATCACTCCGGACTACTGACGCAGGAGCCGACCGGCCGCCGGCGCAATTGTTCTCAGCACCTCGCGTCGACCACTTCACGCGTGGACGGCGAATGTTCCAATGCCAGCGTTCGGTAGTGAACGGCCATTTCTCGGTAGTGCTGTCTCGATATAGGATCACGGGCCTTATCTGCCCGATCTTCAAACATTGCGGCCCGGTCAAGCAACTGCTGGTATTGCGGC
>JAQGJY010000094.1 GCA_028290325.1 Tardiphaga sp. | reverse complement strand
CGGCCTACGCGACACCGTGGCATGGGTATCCGGGCAACAACTCGTCGTTCCTGCTCGGCGGTCATGACACCGTCACCGGCGTGAACAACATCCAGTACACCGCGCAGTTCGGCAACGGCGTTTCGGCCACCATCGGTCTCGATGATCCGACCGTGTTCAACCGTACCGCTGTTTACAACATTAGCGCTACAACGCCGATCGGCGTTCTCGGTACCGGTTCCAACGCCTACGCTGGCGTTCGCGCTCCTGATCTCGTCGGCAACATCCGCGTCGATCAGGCTTGGGGTCTCTTCCAGCTGTCGGGCGCTCTGCACGAAGTCAACGGCTCCTACAACACGCTTGGCGCCGGTGGCATTCCGACCGCTGCTTCGGAACTTTCCGGGCATCCGGACGCGAAGTGGGGTGGTTCGGTCATGGCCGCCTTGCAGATCAAGAACCTGCCGACGGGACCTGGCGACGACATCAAGATCGATGCGTCCTATGCTCGCGGCGACACCAAGAACGTCATCTCGACCAGCGCAGCTTCGCCCAGCTTCGCGATGTTCGGTTCGGGTAGCGGTGGCGCGTATCAGAGCGTTGGCTTTGGTGCCACCTCCGACGGCGTCTACATTCCGGGCGGCGGCATTGAACTGACGGAAGCCTATGGCATCCGCGGTGCCTTCAACCACAACTGGGATGCTTACTGGTCGTCCAGCCTGTTCGGCAGCTATTCGGCTGTCCGTTACAACGGGAACGCTGCAGCAAGCATGTGTGCTAGCTACATTGGTGCTCGCGGCATTGCGAACCTCTCGGCCGACTTCTCGTGCAACCCGAACTTCAACGTTGCACAGGTTGGTCTCGTGACCCGCTGGACTCCCGTCAAGAACCTGACCTTCTCGGCTGAAGTCATGTACTTCCGCCTCGATCAGAACTTCACCGGTTCGGCAGTCTTCCAGCCCGGTGCGACCTCTCCGAAGCCGACCGCCGTCTACAACTTCAAGGACCAGGACACGGTCTCGCTGAACGTCCGCGCTCAGCGCAACTTCTGATCCGGTTGCCTTCGGGCCATCTGATCTGAGTTCGAAGCCCCCGGCGAGCAATCGCCGGGGGTTTTTCGTTGACCTGTGCGAGACCAGTCCAGTTAAAAAAAAGCCGTCCGGATGAATCCGGACGGCTTTCGTAGATTAAATATTGATATCAGTTAGTTGCGGCCAATTCCTGCCGCATTGGTGGAGCTAGCCGCCACCGTCGCAGCGTGCGCAAAAGGCGGCGATCCGGCCGATCGTCGGCGGATCCGCCAGCAATGGCGCATGGCCTTCATCCGCGACCTCGACCAGATCGATGTCCGGTCGCCGGTCCACCATGTCCCGCACCCCTTGCGCGGACAGCAGGTCCGAGCGGCCGCCATGAATCAACATCAGCGGCTTGCCGACCATCTTGTCGAACAGCTTCCACGCCGGGGGCGGTGGGTTGGCCGGATCGATCCCGGCGAAGGCCGCCGCCAAAGCCGGATCGTGGGTCTTGACCAAGTGTCCGTCACGCGCGACGAAGCCGCGCTTGGCCCAAGCCATCCAGTCGGCATCGGCCAGGTTCGGAAAGTCGCGGCCGAACAACGCCTTGATGCCGGCAGCAGCCTCGTCCCACGACGTCGGAATCCGATCCTTGGCAATGTAGTCCTTGATGCGTATGAGCCCCGTCATCTCCAGCGCCGGACCGACGTCATTGAGCACGACGCCCGCCACCATCGCGGGCTGGGTGGCGGACAAGACCATCGCGATCATGCCGCCGCGCGAGGTGCCGATCATGATGGCCTTGGTGATCCCCAATGAAGTTGCGACGGCCTGAACGTCGCCGGCCTCCACCGGCACGCTGTATTTGGCCGGATCCGGATCGTGGTCGGAGAGACCACGTCCGCGATAATCGATCGCGACGACGCGGCGCGGTGCCACTGCGTCTTGCGACAAAGCGGTTGCGATGACGTCGAAATCGTCGGTCGTGCGGGTGAGGCCGGGCAGGCACAGAACCGGCAGCGTCGTGCCGACCCGGGCGGACGCGTAATCGCGGGCGTGGAGATTGAGGCCGTCGGCGGACGAGCATGTGACGTCGCGGAAGGTTGAGGTCATCGGCATTCCCGGTGTTTTGAGGCGACCGCGTCAGCGCGGCGCGCTTCTTCACCCGGTTGTCGGTTTGCCGCGCGACCAGGTCAAGCCCGCCGGCGCCTAGTCCGCGCTTGCCAAAGCGCCGCGATGCAGGTCGGCATCGATCTGCAAGCGCGTGCCGCCGCCGAAACGCGCGCGATAGACCTGCAGGTTCTCCATGATTCGCTGAACATAATTGCGGGTCTCGGCGAAGGGAATCGATTCGACCCAATCGACGGCATCGACCTTGGGATCGCGCGGGTCGCCGTAACGCTCGATCCATTTGCGCACGCTGCCGCGCCCGGCATTGTAGCCCGCGAAGGTCATGATGTAGGAGCCGCGGTAATCTTCGATCAGGCTCGATAGCTCGGCCGCGCCGACGGTGACGTTGTAGACCGAGTCGGTCTTCAGGCGTCCGAGATCGAAGCTCGCGCCGTATCGTTTGGTCACATAGCGCCCCGCATCGGGCGTGACCTGCATCAGGCCGTAGGCGTTGGCCGGCGAGACGACGGCGGGATTGAAGGCGCTTTCCTGCCGCGCGATCGCATAGACGATGGAGCGTTCGACGTCCGGCGCAATCGGTTTGAAGGCCGGAATGCCCGAAACGGGATAGGCATAGAAATCGAACGGCAGTCCGCGATTGAGAGCGGCCTTGCCAACCATCAGCATCGCGCGTGCGTCGTTGTTGCGCGATGCCAGTTCCGCCAGGCCGAGCAGCGCGTCCGGATCGCCGTTTTCCCCCATATCGCCAAAGATCGGCAACGCCAGCTCGCCTTCGTCGAGCGCATAAAGCAACTGCACGGCACGCACGATCTCGAGTCGCTCGACGCCGCGGGCGCGGCCGGACGGCGCGGTGTTGAGATCGATCTGCGGCAAACCGAGTTTGGCGCGGGCCAGCTGCCCGTAATAGCTCGTCGATTGTTCGGCCGCCGACGCATAGGCCTGACGCGCGTCCGACGACCGACCGGCGGCTTCGGCGGCGCGACCCTGCCAATAACCGGCACGGGCCAGCGCCGTGGGATTGACGCTGCCGACGCCGATGCGCGCGAAATGCTGCGCGGCCGTGGCCGGATCTTTCAGGAACCGCAACGCGATCCAGCCCGCGGTAAATTCCTGCTCGGTCTTGTAGATGTCCTTCTGCGGCAGCGCCGCATCGCGCGCGATCAGATAGGCGGTGCGCGGCTCGTTGCTATCGAGCAGCTTGCGCGCCAGCAGACGGCGCTCGATCCACCATTCGTCGAAGTTATACAGGCGGCTGGGATCGCGCGGCGCGCTCAACATCAATTGGCCGGCCGCGGCAAAATTTTCCTCGCGGCGCAACTGTTGAATGCGGGCGAAGATGTAGCCGGGGTCACTGCGTAATTCCTGCGGCACGGAGTCGAGCAGGGATTTCGCGCCATCGGTTTTTTTGGCGACGGCAGTCCGCGCCCTTGCGAGCGCGACATAGCCCGCGCCGAGGCGTTTGGCGGCGCGCATGCCGGCGTCGTGATCGGCGCCGTAGAGCATCAGGTCCATGCGCGCTTTATGGTCGCCGCCGGTCAGCAGCGATCCGAACATCTCGAGCACCGCGCTTTCCGTGTCGGCCGACATCTGGTCGCCACGCCATGCCTCGCGCACCAGACGTTCCGCGCCCGCGCGATCGCCGCGAGCGAGCAGTGCCTTGGCGAGCGACAGGCGGCCCTTGCCCGACAGCGGTTTCTCATCCTGGAAGTAACCGATGATGGTGCTGTCGTCGCGTTTGTCATCCCACAAGACCGCTTCGGCCCGGCGGCGCAAGAAGGTCTGCGATGGCCAGCTCGGGTTGGTCGCGAAAAACGTGCGATAGCGTTCGACCGAGGCGCCGTTATTTTCACTGCGCAGGAAAATCCATTCCGCCAGCTTGCGCGCGACCGGGTCGGAAATATCGCCCACCGCCGTCCCGGCCTCGCTCGATTTGCGATTGCGGATCAGCTCGATGACATTGGCGAGCGCATCCCTGTCGCCTTGCGAGGCGGAGCCGGACGTCGCCACGGCGGCCGGCACAACCGCGCGGCGCGCCGGTGCGGAGTGTTGGCGCGTGGCCGGAAGCAGCGCCGGCGCCGCTGATGTCGCAGGCACTTGCGGCGCGAGGCGCATCGGCGCGGCCGCATCGGCGGGAAGCGAGGCTGTGGTGTGCGGAACGGTATTGCGCGACACCGGGCGCGGCTTCGGCATCGGCACTTGTGCAAAGGCCTCGATTGAGATTGCACCGACGCCGAGGACGAGAACGGTCAGCGCCGACGTGGTCCAGAGGAAGCGGGAGGTGGAAGCTGGTCTCAGCACGGCAATTCCTTCGCAACGGCAATAATCGATTGTCGGCAACTTTTGCTGAAAATGGTGGACAAATCACCAATGACGACGCTTCGCCCGCTGTCTGATCGCGCAGCACCACGGCCAAATCGCGGCCGATCCAGGACTGATGCCCCGCGGACCGGGCCCTTTCGCCGCATCGCTTGAGGCGTTATGACAGGGCGATAGCTCGGTCAGGAGCACGTTCGGAGACAGATCATGGCAGCCAAGACGCAATTTCGGGGCTCATACACCGCCTTGGTCACGCCGTTCAAAAATGGCGCCGTGGATGAGGCGGCGTTCCGTGCCCTGGTCAGCTGGCAGATCGCCGAAGGCACGCATGGTCTGGTTCCGGTCGGTACGACGGGTGAAAGTCCGACGCTGAGTCACGACGAGCATATGAAGATCGTCGAGTGGTGCATCGACGAGGCCAAGGGCCGCGTTCCGACCATCGCGGGCGCGGGTTCCAATTCAACCAAGGAGGCCGTCAGCCTCGCTGTTCACGCCGAGAAGGCCGGCGCCGACGCCGTATTGGTGGTCACGCCCTATTACAACAAGCCGACCCAAGAGGGCATGTATCACCACTTCAAGGCCGTCAACGATGCCGTCGGAATTCCGATCTTCATTTACAACATTCCGCCGCGCTCGGTGGTCGATTTGTCGGTGGAAACGATGACCCGGTTGTTCGAGTTGAAGAACATCGCCGGCGTGAAGGATGCGACCGCCAACCTGGCCCGCGTCTCGCAGCAACGTCACGCCATGGGGCCTGACTTCATCCAGTTGTCGGGCGAGGATATGACGGCGCTGGCCTATATGGCGGCGGGGGGGCACGGCTGTATCTCGGTCGTCGCCAATGTCGCGCCGAAAGCCTGCGCCGATCTGATGACGGCGGTGCTGAAGGGCGACTATGCCGAGGCGCTCAAGATTCAGGACCGATTGACGCCATTGCATGACGCCATCTTCAAGGAGCCAGGCCTGGCAGGCGCCAAGCACGGGCTCAAACTGCTCTGCCGTCTCGATGAAGAGGTGCGTTTGCCGTTGATGCCGGTCACGGCGCCGACGGGACGGATCATCCGCGACGCCATGGTTCACGCCGGCTTGCTGAATTAGTCTCTTTGAATGGCCTAGGGGCTTTGTATGTTGAAGGAGTTTCGTGAGTTCGCCATGAAGGGCAATGTCGTCGATCTCGCGGTCGGCGTCATCATCGGCGCGGCCTTCGGCGCGATCGTGACCTCGATGGTCGCCGACATCATCATGCCGATCGTCGGCGCGCTCACCGGTGGTCTGGACTTCTCGAACTACTTCACCGGCCTCGCGAAAACCGTGACGGCAACCAACCTGGTCGATGCGAAGAAGCAGGGCGCGGTGCTGGCCTGGGGCAATTTCCTGACGCTCACGATCAACTTCGTCATTATCGCGTTCGTGCTGTTCATGGCGATCCGCTTCATGAACAAGTTGAAGCGCAAGGACGAGGCGATTTCCGCCGCGCCGCCGAAGCCCACTCGCGAAGAGGAACTTCTGACCGAGATTCGTGATCTCTTGAGCAAGCGAGCCTGATCGGGTCATTGCCCGGTGGCTTGATAACGCGTCGATCGACGGCGCAGAGTGTTTGACGATGGCTGAGAAGAAAGAACGTCCGATCAAGGTGGCGGCGGAGAATCGCAAGGCGCGGTTCAACTATGCCATCGAGGATACGTTCGAGGCCGGCATCGCGCTGACCGGCACCGAGGTCAAATCGATCCGCAACGGCAAATCGACGATCGCTGAGTCTTATGCCGATCCGAAGAACGGCGAGATCTGGCTGATCAACTGCAACATCCCTGAATATTTGCAGGCCAACCAGTTCAACCACGAGCCGAAGCGGCCGCGTAAATTGCTGCTCCATCGCAAGCAGATCAACAAGCTGATGGGTGCGGTCGAGCGCCAGGGCATGACGCTGGTGCCGCTGAAAATGTATTTCAACGAGCGCGGTCGCGTGAAACTGCAATTGGCGCTGGCCAAGGGCAAGCAGCTTCACGACAAGCGCGATACCGAAAAGAAGCGCGACTGGTCACGGGAAAAGGGCCGCATCCTGCGCGCGCGTGGCTAATCTGACGATCGGAGCGGCGTCAACAAATGAACCAGAAAAATCTTCTCGATGTGGATTGGAGCGCGATCCCGGCGCCAGTCGATGACGGTGGCGCCGACCATCTCGAGGGCATGACAATCCCACCGATCGCGTTGCGCGCGACCGACGACACCTCGGTCGTTCTGGCGGAATTGACCGGGCGCACCGTCGTGTTTGCTTATCCGCGCACCGGCGAGCCCGGCAAGATCGCGCTGGTTGACGATTGGGACATGATCCCCGGCGCGCGCGGATGTACGCCGCAGACCTGTGCCTTCCGCGATCTTTTCGCCGAGCTGAAGGCGGCCGGCGCCAAGCACGTCTTCGGCCTCTCGACCCAGGACAATGATTATCAAACTGAAATGGCGGGCCGGCTACATCTGCCGTTCGCCGTGTTGTCGGATCACGATCGTGCGCTCGCAACGGCGCTGAAACTGCCGACGATGGAGGCCGGTGGCGAGACGCTGCTGAAGCGCATGGCATTGATCATCGATGACGCCGTCATCACGCACGTATTTTATCCGGTATTTCCACCGGATCGAAACGCGGGCGACGTGCTGGCCTGGCTGAAAGCCAATCCTATCTAACCTCTAGCCGTCGATATCCTCACGCACCTTCGCGAACACCGCTTCGAACATCGCGGGCGTCAGCACGCGCGTGTTCGTATTGTAACGCGAGCAGTGATAGCTGTCGTAGAGCTTGATGTGGCCGGACCGATGCACCGCACCGTGCCCGAACGATGCGGCCGCGGCGCGCAGGCCGAGCGCCTTCAACGTCGAATCATGGGCGATGCGGCCGAGTGCCACGATCGCGCGCAGCCGGGGCATTTGCGTCATCGTCGCGATCAGAAACTGGCGGCACGTGTTGATCTCCACGGGCAGCGGCTTGTTGAGTGGCGGCACGCATCGGACGGCGTTGACGATTCGGCAATCGCGCAACGTAAAGCCGTCGTCGGGCCGCGCCTGATAATCGCCTTCCGCGAAGCCATAGGTTTTCAGCGTCGCGTAAAGCAGATCGCCCGCATAGTCGCCGGTGAACGGCCGCCCGGTGCGGTTCGCGCCCTGCATGCCGGGGGCGAGGCCAACGATCAGCAATGCGGCATCCTGGCCGCCGAATGTCGGCACTGGCGCGTTGAACCAATCCGGGTTTTTCGCGCGCGCGGCGTGGCGAAACTCGACCAGCCGCGGGCAGAGCGGACAATCCCGACCCGGCTCACTGAGTTCGACAACAGATAAAAGGCCGGCGGCGACCGATCGGTCACGCGCCGGCCTGCCATTTGACTCTGTCTTAATCTTCGAAAGCGTCATCATTGCCGCGCGGTGCGACGGAAGCGGACGTCACCGATCGTTGCAAGAACTGCGGCGCATGGCGCGGCTCGCGCGGAGCCGGGCGCTCCGCCGGATCGCGACCGAGTTTCGATTGCAATTCCATCAGATCGGTAAACACGTCGGCCTGTCGGCGCAGTTCGTCGGCAATCATCGGCGGCTGACTGGAAATGGTCGATACCACGGTGACGCGGACGCCACGACGTTGCACGGCCTCGACCAATGAGCGGAAGTCGCCATCGCCGGAAAACAACACGATCTGATCGACGTGCTCCGCCAGTTCCATCGCATCGACGGCGAGCTCGATATCCATATTGCCCTTCACCTTGCGGCGTCCGGCGGCATCGATGAATTCCTTCGTCGCTTTGGTGACGACGGTGTAGCCGTTGTAATCGAGCCAATCGATCAGCGGTCGAATCGACGAATATTCCTGATCCTCGATGATCGCGGTGTAGTAAAACGCGCGCACCAAGGTGCCACGGCTCTGAAACTCCTTGAGCAGGCGTTTGTAGTCGATATCGAATCCGAGTGTTTTGGCGGTCGCATAGAGGTTCGCGCCATCGATGAATAAAGCGATCTTGTTGGATGCTGGGGACATCAAGTTTCTCATCTCAGTCGGTTGTTTGAATTTTTTGCGCGGCGGGCCGCGCGTCAATCAGGATCAGGATAAAGGCCCGGAAAGCCGACCTGTTATGGACGTCACGGCTGTGTGTGAGGCCAGACCTCGGATAATCGACGTCATCTCAGCCATGCGTAAAGAAGGTTCTTTGCCGATGCAATGAAGCGAATTGGTGTTCACGTCCGTTACGTCGTTAATAATCGCGACAAGTTGCCGCGATCGTCGCTCGCGTGAGAGTCGCATATCGACTCAGCGGGCTAGCCGGCGAGCGTTTGACTTGACAGCCTCCTAAATTGGTTCTTGCGCAAGACCGGCCGCCTCTATAGGTAGGGCTCAATCACCCCACTTGGTTCCAATTGTAACGGAGCGACATTTCATGGCGCGCGTCACCGTCGAAGATTGCATCGATAAAGTCGACAATAGGTTCGATCTGGTCCTGCTGGCCGCGCATCGCGCCCGCATGATTTCGTCTGGTTCCCAGCTTACCATCGATCGGGATAACGACAAGAACCCAGTTGTTTCTCTACGTGAAATTGCCGACGAGACGATCTCGCCGGAAGATTTGCGCGAAGAACTGGTTCATTCCCTCCAGAAATTCGTGGAAGTCGATGAGCCGGAGCCGGATACGGTGCCTCTGATCGGGTCCGCTGGCGCCAGCGTCGACGCCGACGATACCGAAGTCGCGGTCGAGCGCATGACCGAGGAAGAGCTGCTGAAGGGCCTCGAAGGTCTGGCGCCTCCGGAAGACGTGCCGGAAGAAGACGAATAGGTCCATCGGGCCGTCGTCACGATCGGACAGTCAACCCGGCCGTCATTGGCAACATGAACCTGTTTGGAGGCTCCGGTTTGACCGGGGCCTCTTTTGGTTTCAGCCGCGCGCGGTTGGCTGCTGGCGGCGCGCGGGATGTTGCAGACGAGGATCGAGAGGCCCGTCCGGCGGCTTGGTCCGGGCTTTGTCATAATTGGTCCGTATCGTTCGTTCGAAACGCCGGGCTGGCCGCGCGATCTTGCGATGGCTTAAATGACGTTAAGGTTTGTGTGACGGATCACACCGAAGTCAGGCGATCTTGCCTTGGCGTTTGCTGCAAATATGCGAAGCTAGGCGCGGATCTTTCATACAGCGAGGCTGATACTTGATGGCAGGCAGGCGGCGGACATCGCAACAGATGCAGGCTGCCTCGGATGCTGTTGTGGTCCCCGATGTGACGCCGAAGCCCCCGCGCGCCTCGCGCGTCAAGATGATGCGCCAATACGATCTGGTCGATCGCGTCCGCGCCTATAATCCCGATACGGACGAAGACCTGCTCAACCGCGCCTATGTCTACGCGATGATGGCGCATGGCGAGCAGAAGCGCGCCTCGGGCGATCCGTATTTCTCGCATCCGCTCGAAGTCGCCGCGATCCTGACCGACCTCAAGCTCGACGACGCCACCATCGTCGCGGCGCTGCTCCACGATACGATCGAGGACACGGAGGCCACCCGGACCGAGATCGACAATATCTTCGGTGCCGAGATCGGCGCGCTGGTCGAGGGCCTGACCAAGCTCAAGCGCCTCGAATTGGTCTCGCGCGAGGCCAAACAGGCGGAAAACCTTCGCAAGCTGCTGTTGGCGATCGCCGACGATGTCCGCGTCCTGCTGATCAAGTTGGCCGATCGCCTGCACAACATGCGGACGATGGAGTTCATGCCGCCGGCGTCGCGCAAACGCATCGCCGAGGAGACACTCGACATCTATGCGCCGCTCGCCGGACGTATGGGCATGCAGGAGATGCGCGAGGAGCTCGAGGAGCTGTCGTTCCGCGTTCTTGATCCCGAGGCTCACGCGGTCGTGATGCAGCGGCTGGATGCGTTGGCTGATCGAAATCGCAATCTGATCGGGGAGATCGAAACCCAGCTGTCCGCCAATCTGGCGAAATACGGCATGGCTGCCGAAGTGACCGGCCGACGCAAACGTCCATTTTCGATCTGGACCAAGATGGAGCGGAAATCCGTCGGATTCGAGCAACTGTCCGACATCTACGGTTTCCGGATCGTCATGTCGGACATTGAATCCTGCTATCGCGCGCTCGGCGTGGTCCACACCACTTGGCCGGTCGTCCCGGGGCGGTTCAAGGACTACATCTCGACGCCGAAGCAGAACGATTATCGCTCGATCCACACCACGGTGATTGGTCCTGGCAATCAGCGCGTCGAATTGCATATCCGCACGCAGGAGATGGACCAGATCGCCGAATTCGGCATCGCTGCGCATGCGTTCTACAAGGACGGCGCGGGATCGCCGACCGAGCTGTTGAACCGCGAATCCAATGCCTTCGCGTGGCTGCGCCATACCATTGAGATTCTGGCGGAAAGTGCCAATCCGGAAGAGTTTCTGGAGCACACCAAGCTCGAGCTGTTTCACGATCAGGTGTTCTGCTTCACGCCGAAGGGCAAACTGATCGCGCTGCCGCGCAAGGCCAATGTCATCGACTTCGCTTATTCCGTTCATACGGACGTCGGCAATTCCGCCGTTGGCTGCAAGATCAATGGCAAGTTCGCGCCGCTGTCATCCGAGCTGGAAAACGGCGACGAAGTCGAGGTTTTGACGTCGCCCGCGCAATCGGCTCCACCGTCCGCGTGGGAATCGCTGGCGGTGACGGGCAAGGCCCGCGCGGCGATCCGTCGTGCCACCCGCACGGCGGTGAGGGATCAGTATGCCGGGCTCGGCCGCCGCATCGTCGAACGCTTGTTCGCGCGGGCGAAAATCATCTACGCCGATGACAAGTTGAAGGGTGCCCTGCCGCGACTGGCGCGGACCTCGATCGACGACGTCATGGCGTCGGTCGGGCGCGGCGACCTGCGCGCGTCGGACGTCGCGCGCGCGATGTATCCCGACTACAAGGAAGAGCGCGTGACGCGCTTTGGCGGCAAGCCGGGCGACGCGGCCGATGCCAAATCCAAGACCTCGCCGGCAAAAACGACCTCCGCCATTCCGATTCGTGGCATCAATTCCGACTTGCCGGTAAAATTCGCCCCCAATGGCGGCGCGGTGCCGGGGGATCGGATTGTCGGGATCGTGACGCCGGGCGAGGGGATCACGATCTATCCGATCCAGTCGCCGGCGTTGAAGGATTATGAGGACGAGCCGCAGCGTTGGCTGGATGTGCGCTGGGATATCGATGAAACCTCGCCGCAGCGGTTCCCGGCGCGGCTTGAGGTGCACAACGTCAATGAGCCGGGCAGCCTCGCTCAGATCGCCGCCGTGATCGCCGAGCACGACGGCAATATCGACAATATCGGCATGTTCCGACGGTCGCCGGATTTTACCGAATTGACGATCGATCTGGAGGTCTATGACCTCAAGCATCTGAGCGCGATCATCGCGCAACTTCGCGCCAAGGAAGTGGTGGCGCGGGTCGATCGGGTGAACGGTTAGACCGCCGACCGACGGTCCATACGGTCCACGCAAAGCTGCAAGGACCGGCCTTGCCTTGCGCCCCTTGTTGCGCTGCGCTAAGCCTCAGAATAATTCCAATCTGACACGAATCTCCCGCATCCTCCTGTCGCGGAAAAGGATCGCCGATGAACGGCATCTTGCAAAACTATCTGCCTTTGGTGGTATTCATTGGTATCGCGACCGTCATCGGCGCGGCACTTCTGGTGGCCCCGTTTCTGGTCGCCTACCAGCAGCCGGATCCGGAAAAGCTGTCCGCCTATGAATGCGGATTCAACGCATTTGACGATGCCCGCATGAAATTCGACGTGCGGTTCTACCTTGTCGCCATCCTGTTCATTATTTTCGATCTGGAAGTCGCGTTTCTGTTTCCGTGGGCGGTCACCTTCGGAAAACTCGGCGCGACGGGTTTCTGGTCGATGATGGTGTTCCTCGGCGTTCTGACCATCGGCTTTGCCTATGAATGGAAGAAAGGCGCGCTCGAATGGGATTGAGTCCTCACACCGCGAATGTCGCCAATGCGACGCCGTCGATCGGCAGCCCGATGGTGGCGCCGGCCGCGACCGGTATTCTCGATCCGAACACGGGCCGGCCGGTCGGTGAGAACGATCCGTACTTCCTCGAGGTGAACCACGAACTGTCCGACAAGGGCTTCTTCGTGGCCGCGACCGACGATCTGATCACCTGGGCCCGCACCGGCTCTCTGATGTGGATGACGTTCGGTCTGGCGTGCTGTGCCGTCGAGATGATGCAGGTATCGATGCCGCGTTACGACGTCGAGCGGTTCGGCTTCGCGCCGCGCGCCTCGCCGCGTCAGTCCGACGTGATGATCGTCGCCGGCACATTGACCAACAAGATGGCCCCGGCGCTGCGTAAGGTTTACGACCAGATGCCGGAACCGCGCTACGTCATCTCGATGGGCTCCTGCGCCAATGGCGGCGGTTACTATCACTATTCCTATTCCGTGGTGCGCGGTTGCGACCGGATTGTGCCGATCGACATCTATGTGCCGGGCTGCCCGCCGACGGCCGAAGCGCTGCTTTACGGCGTGCTGCTGCTGCAGAAGAAAATCCGCCGCACCGGCACGATCGAACGCTGACCTGCTGAACCACATCGACGCGAATGAAAGCGACCGCATGAACGATACGGCTCTCGATACACTTGGCCAGACGATTGCTGGCGCGCTGGCGGGCGCGGTGACGGGCCATGCTGTCGCGTTCGGGGAACTGACGCTGAACGTCGAGGCCGCGCGTATCGTTGAGATCGCCACGTTTCTGCGCGACGATCCGGGCTGTCGTTTTATCAGCTTCATTGATGTCACGGCGGTCGACTATCCCGGCCGCGAGAAGCGTTTCGATGTGGTTTATCATTTGATGTCGCCGACGATGAACGCGCGGATCAGGCTGCGCGCCGAGGCCGACGAGACCACGCAGGTGCCTTCGATCATCGACGTGTTTCCCGGCGCGGACTGGTTCGAGCGCGAATGCTACGATCTCTACGGCGTGATCTTCACCGGCCATCCGGACATGCGCCGGCTGTTGACCGATTACGGTTTCGACGGCCATCCGTTGCGGAAGGATTTCCCGCTGACCGGCTTCGTCGAGGTGCGTTACGACGATGCCGAGAAGCGCGTGGTCTATGAACCGGTGCGGCTCAATCAGGAATTCCGTAAATTCGATTTCCTCTCGCCCTGGGAAGGCGCGGACTATCCCGTGCTGCCGGGCGACGAGAAGGCAGGCTCGAAAGTCTGACCATGACTCACCAAAATCAGCGCAACTTTACGATCAATTTCGGACCGCAGCATCCAGCCGCGCATGGGGTGCTGCGCTTAGTGCTCGAACTCGACGGCGAAGTCGTCGAGCGCGTCGATCCGCATATCGGTCTGCTTCATCGCGGCACCGAGAAACTGATCGAGCAAAAGACGTATCTGCAGGCGCTTCCGTATTTCGACCGGCTCGATTACGTCGCGCCGATGAATCAGGAGCACGCGTTTTGCCTCGCGGCGGAAAAGCTGCTCGGCATCGAGGTGCCGCGTCGCGGCCAGTTGATCCGCGTGCTGTACTGCGAGATCGGCCGCATCCTGTCGCATCTTCTCAACGTGACCACCCAGGCCATGGATGTCGGCGCGCTGACGCCGCCGCTGTGGGGCTTCGAGGAACGCGAGAAGCTGATGGTGTTCTATGAGCGGGCATCCGGCTCGCGCATGCATGCAGCCTACTTTCGAATCGGCGGCGTTCATCAGGATCTGCCACCGAAACTGATCGACGATATCGAGGCGTGGTGCGAGCCGTTCCTGGGCGTGGTCGCCGATCTCGAAACCTTGCTCACCGGCAACCGCATCTTCAAGCAGCGCAACGTCGACATCGGCGTCGTGACGCTGGCGCAGGCGTGGGCGTTGGGATTCTCCGGCGTGATGGTGCGCGGTTCCGGCGCGGCATGGGATCTTCGCAAATCGCAGCCTTACGAATGTTATGCCGAGATGGATTTCGATGTTCCGATCGGCAAGAACGGCGATTGCTACGATCGTTATTGTATCCGCATGGAAGAGATGCGGCAGTCGGTTCGGATCATGCGTCAGTGCATTGCCAAGCTGCGCGAACCGTCCGGTCAGGGAGCTGTCGCCGTCGCCGACAACAAGGTGTTTCCGCCGCGTCGCGGCGAGATGAAACGTTCGATGGAAGCGCTGATCCATCACTTCAAGCTGTACACCGAAGGCTTTCGCGTTCCCGAGGGCGAGGTCTATGTGGCCGTCGAAGCCCCGAAAGGCGAGTTCGGCGTCTACCTCGTCTCGGACGGCAGCAACAAGCCTTACAAGTGCAAGATCCGGGCGCCGGGTTTCGCGCATTTGCAGGCGATGGATTTCATCTGCAAGGGCCATTTGCTGGCCGACGTTTCGGCGATTCTCGGCTCGCTCGATATCGTGTTCGGCGAGGTCGATCGATGAGCTCGCAGCCGCTCCTGACGTTCGATCGCGCGACCGGCCTGGTGTCGGGCGCCGGCGCGTGGCAGCGCGGTTATATTTCTCGCGCCAACCTGTCGCCGAAAATGACGCCGGGGCGCATCGAGCGCGGTCTGGCTCGACCGGGTCAACAAACTGAATGCGAGCGCCGCGCGCCGCGCTCATTGAGAGACTGAAGCCTATGTCCGTCCGCCGTTTGGCCCCGAAAGAAGTCCAGCCCGCGAGCTTCGCATTCACGGCGGAGAATCTCGCATGGGCTCAGAAGCAGATCGCGCAATATCCGGACGGCCGTCAGGCTTCGGCGGTGATCGCGATTTTGTGGCGCGCGCAGGAGCAGATGGGCGGCTGGGTCTCGGAAGCCGCGATCCGGCACGTCGCGGACATGCTGGCGATGCCCTATATTCGCGCGCTGGAAGTCGCGACGTTCTACACGATGTTTCAATTGCAGCCGGTCGGCAAAAAGGCCCACGTTCAAGTCTGCGGCACCACGCCCTGCATGCTGCGCGGCGCCGGCGATCTGATCGAGGTTTGCAAAAGCCGAATCCATCACGATGCGTTTCATCTGTCGGCGGACAATGACTTTTCGTGGGAAGAGGTCGAGTGCCTGGGGGCCTGCGTGAATGCGCCGATGGTGATGATCTGGAAGGACACTTACGAGGATCTGACCGCGGACAGTTTGGGTAAGGTGCTGGACGGCTTCGCCGCTGGTACGCCGCCCAAGCCCGGCCCGCAGCATGGTCGCCAGTTCGCAGCACCGGCGGGCGGGCCGACGACGCTGAAGGATATCAACGCGCTGCAGAAGCCGGCGGACACGCCGACGACCCATGGCGGCGGTGGTGCCGCGTTGCAGGATGCCGATGCGAAGAGGGCAGGCGAGTCGGCGAGTCGGCGCGACAGCCCGGCGCCGCAGGCTCCAGCCGCCGACGCCACCCAGGCTGACGCGCCATCCGGTGATCCGACGCCGAAAAAGACCAACGACACCGCTGGCGCCAAACCTGGAAAACGCAAAACGTCTCCCGGCGGCGCCGGCAAGGGTCCGAAAAAATGATCGATCGCCCCACCACCGAACCGCGGAGCGCGGGAATGATGAAGCACTGGCGTTATATTGCGATGCATACGGTCGCAGCGGCGGCGTTCATCTTCCTGCTGCAACGCTACGGTCTGAACGCCTCCCTCGAATCCAGCCTGCTGTGGGCCCTGACCTTCGGCGGTTGCGCCGCCGGTCTCGCTTACATGCAATCGATCCGCTGAGAGAAAGTCTGAAGTCATGCTCGACGACAAGGACCGCATCTTCCGAAACCTGTACGGCCTCGACGACTGGGGCCTCGATGGCGCGCGCCGTCGCGGCGCCTGGGACGGCACCAAGGCGATCATTGAGAAAGGTCGCGACTGGATCATCAGCGAGATGAAAGCCTCCGGCCTGCGCGGCCGGGGCGGTGCGGGATTTCCGACCGGCCTGAAATGGTCGTTCATGCCGAAGGACAATGCCGACGGGCGGCCGAGCTATCTCGTCGTCAACGCCGACGAGTCCGAACCCGGCACCTGCAAGGACCGCGAGATCATGCGGCATGATCCGCATCTTCTCGTCGAGGGCTGCCTGATCGCGGGCTGCGCCATGGGCGCGCATGTCGGCTACATCTACGTGCGCGGCGAATTCATCCGCGAGCGCGAGCACCTGCAAGCGGCGATCGATCAAGCCTATGAGGCGAAGCTGATCGGCAAGGACAATATTCACGGCTGGCCTTACGATCTCTATGTCGCGCATGGCGCGGGCGCTTATATCTGCGGTGAAGAAACGGCGTTGCTCGAAAGCCTCGAAGGCAAAAAGGGTCAGCCGCGTCTGAAGCCGCCATTCCCGGCCAATGTCGGGCTTTATGGCTGCCCGACGACGGTGAACAACGTCGAGTCGATCGCCGTCGCGCCAGACATCTTGCGACGCGGTGCGTCCTGGTTCGCGGGCATCGGCCGCGCCAACAATGTCGGCACCAAACTTTACGGCATCTCCGGCCACGTCAACACGCCCTGTGTCGTCGAAGACGCGATGAGCATTCCGTTCCGCGAGCTGATCGAGAAGCACGGCGGCGGCATTCGCGGCGGTTGGGACAATCTGCTGGCGATCATTCCGGGCGGCGCGTCGTGTCCGTTGATCCCCGAGGCGGATTGTCAGGATTTGATCATGGATTTCGACGGCACCAAAGCCGTCAAATCCAGCTTCGGCACCGCCGGCGTCATCGTGATGGACAAATCAACCGACGTGGTCGCCGCGATCGCGCGGATCTCGTATTTCTTCAAGCATGAGAGTTGTGGTCAGTGCACGCCATGCCGCGAGGGCACCGGCTGGATGTGGCGCGTGCTCAGCCGCATGGTGGAGGGCCGCGCTCAGAAGCGCGAGATCGATATGCTGCTTGAGGTGACGAAGCAGGTCGAGGGCCACACGATTTGCGCCCTCGGCGACGCCGCCGCGTGGCCGATCCAGGGTCTGATCCGCGCCTTCCGTCCGGAAATCGAGCGCCGCATCGACGATTTCAGCCGCAAGGCTGTGGTCGGCGATCAGGGCATCCTCGATCCCGTGCACATGATCGCGGCGGAGTAGAGCGATGTTTTCGTGCGGCACGCCATTGATTTGCGAGTTCGGAAAGTTCTGACGCCATGACGATCCTCATCATCGACGGCAAAGAGATCGACGTTCCCGCCGAATACACGCTGTTGCAGGCGTGCGAAGCGGCCGGCGCCGAGATTCCGCGGTTTTGCTATCACGAGCGGTTGTCGATCGCCGGCAATTGCCGGATGTGTCTTGTCGAGGTGAAGGGTGGCCCGAAGCCGGTTGCTAGCTGCGCGTGGGGCGTGCGCGATTGTCGGCCCGGTCCGAAAGGCGAACCGCCGGAAATCTCGACGCGCTCACCGATGGTCAAGAAGGCACGCGAAGGCGTGATGGAATTCCTGCTGATCAACCATCCGCTGGATTGCCCGATCTGCGATCAGGGCGGCGAGTGTGACTTGCAGGATCAGGCGATGGGCTACGGCGTCGACAGCACGCGCTTCGCCGAGAACAAGCGCGCGGTTGAGGACAAATATCTCGGCGCGCTGGTCAAGACCTCGATGAACCGTTGCATTCAGTGCACGCGCTGCGTGCGCTTCGCGGCGGAAGTCTGCGGCGTGCCTGAAATGGGCGCGACCGGACGCGGCGAGGACATGGAGATCACGACGTTCCTTGAGTCGGCTTTGACATCGGAATTGCAGGGCAACCTCGTCGATATCTGCCCGGTCGGAGCATTGACGTCGAAACCCTATGCGTTCGCCGCGCGTCCGTGGGAATTGACCAAGACGCAGTCGATCGACGTGATGGATGCCGTCGGCTCCGCGATCCGGGTCGATACGCGCGGTCGCGAAGTGATGCGCATCCTGCCGCGCGTCAATGAAGCCGTGAACGAGGAGTGGATTTCCGACAAGACGCGCCATGTCGTCGATGGCTTGCGGAGTCAGCGGCTCGACCGGCCCTATATTCGCGAGAATGGCAAGCTGCGCGCGGCATCGTGGCCCGAAGCCTTCGCGGCGATCGCGGCGAAGGTGAAGGGCGTCGATGGCTCGCGCATCGGCGCGGTGGCCGGCGATCTTGCCGCCGTGGAAGAGATGTTCGCGCTGAAGGATCTGCTGGCCAGGCTTGGCTCGACCCACGTCGCCACGCAGATCGGCGATGCGTTCGATCCAGCCGCTGGTCGCGCGTCCTACATCTTCAATCCGACCATCGCCGGCATCGAGCAGGCCGACGCGCTGCTGATCGTCGGCTCAAATCCACGCAAGGAAGCCGCGATTTTGAATGCGCGCATCCGCAAGCGCTGGCGATCGGGCCAGATGAAGATCGGCGTGATCGGCGAGGCGGCCGATCTGACCTACAGCTACGATCATATCGGCGCGGGCACGGACTCGCTGAGCGATCTCGTCGATGGCCAGCATTCCTTCAGTGACGTGCTGAAGAACGCCAAGCATCCGATCGTGCTGGTTGGCGCCAGCGTCGCATCGCGGCCCGATGGCGCCGCTGTGATGGCGATGCTCGCCAAACTGGCGCTCGACATTGGCGCGCTTGGCGAAGGCTGGAACGGCTTCGGGGTTTTGCAGTCCGCCGCGTCGGCGGTTGGCGCGCTCGACATCGGCTTCGCCGGTGGATTGCGCAAAGCGGGTGAAGCGGACGTGCTGTTCTCGCTCGGCGCGGACGAGATCGATCCCGCCGCCGGGGCCTTCGTGGTCTATATCGGCACCCACGGCGACCGTGGCGCGCATCGCGCTGACGTCATCCTGCCCGGCGCCGCCTATACCGAAAAATCAGGCCTCTATGTGAACACCGAGGGCCGGGTGCAAATCGCGGCGCGCGCCGGCTTCCCGCCGGGCGACGCGCGCGAGGACTGGGCGGTGATCCGCGCGTTGTCCGACGTGCTCGGGCATAAGCTGCCTTACGATTCACTGGCGGCGTTGCGGCAGGCGATCTTCAAGGCCGTGCCGCATCTGATCCGGATCGACGCCATCGCCGCTGGCGACGCGTCGTCGATCAATGCGCTTGCCGCGCGCGGCGGCAGCGTCGATAAGGCGACCTTCAAGAGCGGCGTGACCGACTTCTATCTGACCAACCCGATCGCGCGGGCATCGGCCGTGATGGCCGAATGCGCGCGCCTGGCGTCCGGCCAGATGCTGACCGCGGCGGAATGAGCGTGACCTGATGGCTGAATTCTTTTCAAGCCCGCTTTGGACGGGGACGTTGTGGCCCGCGCTGATCATGATCGCGCAGAGCCTGTTATTGCTCGTCGTGTTGCTGATCGCGATCGCCTACATTTTGCTCGCCGATCGCAAGATCTGGGCGGCGGTCCAAATTCGTCGCGGACCCAACGTGGTCGGCCCGTTCGGCCTGCTGCAATCTTTCGCCGACTTGTTGAAGTTCGTGCTGAAGGAGCCGGTGATACCGTCGAGCGCCAATAAAGGCGTGTTCTTGCTGGCGCCGCTTGTCTCCTGCGTGCTCGCGCTGGCGGCATGGGCGGTGATCCCCGTCAACCTCAATTGGGTGATCGCGGATATCAATGTCGGCGTGTTGTATATTTTCGCGATCTCGTCGCTGTCGATCTACGGCATCATCATGGCGGGCTGGTCGTCGAATTCGAAGTATCCGTTCATGGCGGCTTTGCGCTCGGCAGCCCAGATGGTGTCGTATGAGGTCTCGATCGGCTTCGTCATCATCACCGTGCTGCTCTGCGCCGGTTCGCTGAACCTGACGCAGATCATCGCCGCGCAGGACACCAAGCTCGGCCTGTTCGGCTGGTACTGGCTGCCACTGTTCCCGATGTTCGTGGTGTTTTACGTCTCGGCGCTGGCGGAAACCAACCGTCCGCCGTTCGATCTCGTCGAGGCGGAATCCGAGCTCGTCGCCGGCTTCATGACCGAATACGGCTCGACGCCCTATCTGCTGTTCATGCTCGGCGAATACGTCGCCATCACCACGATGTGCGCGCTGGCGACGATCCTGTTCCTCGGCGGCTGGCTGTCGCCGATTCCGTTCGCTCCGTTCACCTGGGTGCCGGGCGTCATCTGGTTCGTGCTCAAGACGTTCTTTATGTTCTTCCTGATCGCGATGGCGAAGGCGATCGTGCCGCGCTATCGCTACGACCAGCTGATGCGACTGGGCTGGAAGGTGTTCCTGCCGTTGTCGCTGGCAATGGTCATCATCGTCGCCGCCGTGCTGCAATTCGGCGGTTTGGCGCCGCAATGAGGACGTCATGAATATTGCCACCACCGCGCGCTCGCTGCTGCTGACGGAATTCGTGTCCGCGTTCTTCCTCGCGATGCGTTATTTCTTCAAGCCGAAGCCGACCTTGAACTATCCGTTCGAGAAGAACCCGATCTCACCGCGCTTTCGCGGCGAGCATGCGCTGCGCCGTTATCCCAATGGCGAGGAACGCTGCATCGCCTGCAAGCTGTGCGAGGCCGTTTGTCCGGCGCAGGCCATCACCATCGAATCCGGTCCGCGTCGCAACGACGGCACGCGCCGCACGGTGCGCTACGACCTCGATATGGTGAAGTGCATCTATTGCGGGCTGTGCCAGGAGGCCTGTCCGGTCGATGCGATCGTCGAGGGCCCGAACTTCGAGTTCGCGACCGAGACTCGTGAGGAATTATATTATGACAAGGCCAAGCTGCTCGCCAATGGCGACCGCTGGGAGCGCCAGATCGCCAAGGCGATCGAGCTCGACGCGCCGTACCGGTGAGATGAGCACATGATCTTTCCCGCATTGTTCTTTTATCTGTTCGCAGGCATCTGCGTCGCGTCCGCCGTGATGGTGATCGCGTCGCGCAACCCGGTGCATTCGGTGCTGTTTCTGATCCTGGCTTTCGTCAATGCCTCTGGCCTGTTCATCCTGATGGGCGCGGAATTTCTCGCGATGCTGCTGATCGTCGTCTATGTCGGCGCGGTCGCGGTGCTGTTCTTGTTCGTCATCATGATGCTCGACGTCGATTTCGCGCAACTCCGCGCGGGCTTTCTTGAATATCTGCCGTTCGGTCTGCTGATCGGCGCGATTTTTCTGGCGGAGCTGCTGCTGGTCGCCGGCGGATGGGCGATCAATCCGAATATCGCGACAACGATCACGTCGCCGATCCCGACCGGCGTCAGCAACACGCAGGCGCTCGGCCTCGTGCTCTATACGAAATACATTCACTACTTCCAGCTCTCCAGTCTCGTGCTTCTCGTCGCCATGATCGGCGCGATCGTGCTGACGCTGCGCCATAAGGCCAGCGTCAAACGGCAGGACATCAACGTGCAGAACGCGCGAACGCCGGCATTGGCCATGGAGGTCCGCAAGGTCGCGGTCGGGCAGGGCCTGCAAGACGCGGATGCGGGGGAGTGGGTGAAATGAGCATCGGCCTCGGACACTATCTCTCGGTCGCGGCGATTTTGTTCACTTTGGGCATTCTCGGCATCTTCCTCAATCGCAAGAACGTCATCGTGATCCTGATGTCGATCGAGCTCATCTTGCTTGCCGTCAACATCAATCTCGTCGCGTTCTCGACCTTCATGAACGACATTGTCGGCCAGGTTTTCGCGCTATTGGTGCTGACCGTCGCCGCCGCCGAAGCGGCGATCGGTCTCGCGGTGCTGGTGGTCTATTTCCGCAACCGTGGCTCGATCGCGGTTGAAGACATCAATCTGATGAAGGGCTGATGCGCATGATCGCGAAGAATGGCCTCCGGTTTTCGGACCAGATCATGCGCCAGGGAAGAATCTGATGATTCAAGCTCTTGTATTTTTGCCGCTGCTCGGCGCGATCCTCGCTGGCGCGATAGCGTTGTATGGCGCCCATGCGCGGCACCCGAGCGGCGACATCGTCGAGCACAGCCACGACGATCATGCCCATGCCCATGCCGACGACAATCAAGGGCACAGCCACGCCGCCCCTGTCGGCGGCGATGCGTCGGTCATCCACGCCTCCCATGACGAGCACGATGATCACCACGCGACCGAACCGGCGGCGGCTGGCTCGCGCGTCGCCGAACTCATCACCACCGCGCTGCTGATGGTTTCAGCGGCATTGGCGTGGGTGACATTCTTTGATGTCGGCTTCGGCCATCACGACTATCGCATCGTGTTGCTGCCCTGGATCAATTCCGGTGATCTCCAGATCGCGTGGACGTTGCGCGTCGACACGATGACGGCGGTGATGCTGGTCGTGGTCACGACGGTATCGTCGCTCGTGCATTTGTATTCGATCGGCTACATGGACGAGGATCCGAACCGCCCGCGCTTCATGGCGTATCTGTCGCTATTCACGTTCGCGATGCTGATGCTGGTGACCGCGGACAATCTCGTGCAGCTGTTCTTCGGCTGGGAAGGCGTCGGTCTCGCGAGCTATCTGCTGATCGGGTTCTGGTTTCAGAAGCCGTCGGCCAACGCGGCCGCGATCAAGGCGTTCGTCGTCAACCGTGTCGGCGATTTCGGTTTCGCGCTCGGCATCTTCGCCATCTTCATGCTGGTCGGCTCGACCGACTTCGACACGATTTTCGCCGCCATTCCGAGTCTCGGTGGCAAGACGATCAACTTCTTCGGCTGGCAGGCCGACGCGCTGACATTGACCTGCCTGCTGCTGTTCATGGGCGCGATGGGGAAGTCGGCGCAGTTCCTGCTGCACACCTGGCTGCCGGACGCGATGGAAGGCCCGACGCCGGTGTCGGCGCTGATCCACGCCGCGACGATGGTCACTGCCGGGGTGTTCATGGTCGCGCGGTTGTCGCCGTTATTCGAGGCTGCCCCGAACGCGCAGGCGGTTGTCATGTTCTTCGGCGCGACGACGGCGTTCTTCGCCGCCACGGTCGGCCTTGTGCAGAACGACATCAAGCGCATCGTCGCCTATTCGACATGCTCGCAACTCGGCTACATGTTCGTCGCCCTCGGAGCGGGGGCCTATTCGGTTGCGATGTTCCATCTGTTTACGCACGCCTTCTTCAAAGCGCTGCTGTTCTTGGGCTCCGGCGCGGTGATTTATGCGATGCACCACGAGCAGGACATCCGCAACATGGGCGGGCTGTGGCGCAAGATTCCCTACACCTACGTCACGATGGTGATCGGCACGCTGGCGCTGACGGGCTTCCCGCTGACCGCCGGATATTTTTCCAAGGATGCGATCATTGAAGCGGCTTACGTCGCGCACAACCCTTTCGCGCTCTACGCGTTCCTGATGACGGTCGTCGCGGCGGGGCTCACGTCCTTCTATTCGTGGCGTCTGATCTTCAAGACCTTTCACGGCACCGCGCACGATCAGGCGCATGCCGATGCCGCGCATGAAGCGCCGTATTGGATGCTCGTGCCGTTGGGCGTGTTGTCGGCCGGCTCGATCCTCGCGGGGTTTCCGTTCAAGGAATTGTTCGCGGGCCACGGCATCGAGGAGTTCTTCCGCGAGTCGCTGAAAATGAAGCCGGGCATCATCGACCAGATGCACCATATTCCGCATACCGTCGCCTTCCTGCCGACGGTGATGATGGCGCTGGGCTTTCTGGTGTCATGGTTGTTCTATATCCGCCGACCCTATCTGCCGGTCGAGCTCGCGACCCAGCATCAGGGGCTGTACAAGTTCCTGCTCAACAAATGGTACATCGACGAACTCTATGACGTGATCTTCGTTCGTCCGACGAAATGGCTCGGCCGTTTCCTGTGGAAGAAGGGGGACGGCTACGTCATCGACGGCTTCGGGCCAAACGGCATCGCGGCCGGCGTGCTCGACGTCACGCGCGGCGTCGTCAAAGTCCAGACCGGCTATCTCTATCACTACGCTTTCGCCATGCTGATCGGCGTCGCTGGCTTCATCACCTGGTTCACCTTCGGCCTGGGGGGCCAGTAATGACGGCTTCAGTTGTGACATGGCCGATCCTGTCGGTGGTCACGTTTCTTCCGGTCCTCGGCGCGATCCTGATCTATCTCAGCCGCGGTGATGACGAGGCGGCGCGCGGCAATGCGCGCTGGATCGCGCTGTGGACCACGGTCATCACGTTCGGCGTCTCGCTGATATTGGTGCTGCGCTTTGATGCGGCCATGCCCGGATTTCAGTTCGTCGAGAAGGTCGACTGGCTGGCCAACGGCATCAGCTATCACATGGGCGTGGATGGCATTTCGCTGCCCTTCGTGATCCTGACCACCGCCTTGATGCCGTTCTGCATCGTCGCGAGCTGGAAATCGATCACGCTGCGCGTGCGCGAATACATGATGGCCTTCCTGTTTCTCGAAGCGCTGATGATCGGCACCTTCTCGGCGCTCGATCTGGTGCTGTTTTACCTGTTCTTCGAGGGCGGCCTCATCCCGATGTTCCTCATCATCGGCGTCTGGGGCGGGCCGCGTCGCGTCTACGCCTCGTTCAAGTTCTTCCTCTACACACTGCTTGGGTCGGTGTTGATGCTGCTGGCGATCATGGCGCTGTACTTGAATGCCGGCACCACCGACATCCCGACGCTGATGCAGACCGCCGTGCCGCGCAATCTGCAAATCTGGGCATGGCTGGCGTTCTTCGCGTCGTTCGCGGTCAAGATGCCGATGTGGCCGGTCCACACCTGGCTGCCGGACGCCCACGTCGAGGCGCCGACGGCGGGCTCGGTGGTGCTCGCGGCGATTTTGTTGAAGATGGGCGGCTACGGCTTCCTGCGCTTCTCGCTGCCAATGTTTCCCGAGGCCTCGATCTACTTCACGCCGTTGATGTTCGCGCTCTCCGCCATCGCCATCATTTATACGTCGCTGGTCGCGTTGATGCAGGAGGATATCAAGAAGTTGATCGCCTATTCGTCGGTCGCGCATATGGGCTTCGTGACGATGGGGATTTTCGCCGGCAACACGCAGGGCGTCGCCGGCAGCGTGTTCCAGATGATCTCGCATGGCGTCGTGTCGGGCGCGCTCTTCCTCTGCGTCGGCATCGTCTACGATCGCATGCATACCCGCGAGATCGCGGCCTATGGCGGCCTCGTCAATCGCATGCCGCTTTATGCCGTGACGTTCATGGTGTTCACGATGGCCAATGTCGGGTTGCCCGGCACCTCCGGCTTCGTCGGTGAATTCATGACGCTGCTCGGCACCTTCAAGGCCTCGGTGACGACCGCGACCTTCGCGACGCTCGGCGTCATTCTCTCGGCCGCCTATGCGCTGTGGCTGTACCGCAAGGTCGTGTTCGGCAAGCTGACGAAGCCGTCGCTGGCGTCGATCAAGGATCTGACTTTGCGCGAGAGCCTGACGTTGGTGCCGCTGCTGATCCTGACGATCCTGCTCGGCATCTATCCGAAGCCGGTGCTCGACATGTCGGCGGCGTCGATCCAGCAGCTCGTCACCAATTATTCCACCGCGATTTCAGCCGTGAAGGCAGCCGCGCTGCCGTAAGGCGCGCCGGGGATGAACGATATGACCTTTGAGATGGCCGGATATTCGCTGCTGCCGATCTTGCCCGAGCTGGTGCTCGCGGCGGGTGCGATGGTGCTGTTGATGCTTGGCGCGTTTCGCGGGCCGCAAGCCACGGGCCTCGTCACCACGTTGGCGGTCGTGTTGCTGATCGTCACCGGCGGACTGATCGTGACGCTGCCGGCCGGCAAGCTCGTCACTTTCGGCGGCAGTTTCATCGTCGATGATTTCGCGCGCTTCCTGAAGATCCTCGCGCTGATCGGCTCCGGCGTGACGCTGATCCTCTCGACCGAATTTCTCGCCGATCAATCGCGCAGGATTTTCGAATACGCCATTCTGGTGATCCTCTCGACCGTCGGCATGATGATCCTGATCTCGGCCGGCGATCTGATCATGCTGTATCTCGGCCTCGAACTGATGAGCCTCGCGCTTTATGTGGTTGCCGCCAGCCACCGCGACAATGCCAAATCCACCGAGGCCGGCCTCAAGTATTTCGTTCTCGGCGCGCTGTCGTCGGGCATGCTGTTGTATGGCGCGTCGCTGATCTACGGCTTTACCGGAACGGTCAACTTCGCAGGCATCGCGGCGGTGGCCAAGGGCGGCAATATCGGTCTCGTGTTCGGCCTCGTGTTTCTGCTCGCAGGGCTGTGCTTCAAGGTCTCGGCGGTGCCGTTCCACATGTGGACGCCAGACGTCTATGAAGGCGCGCCGACGCCGGTGACGGCGTTCTTCGCCTCCGCGCCGAAGGTGGCCGCGATCGCGGTGTTCACGCGCGTGGCGCTGACCGCGTTCCCGAGCGTCGCGGCGCAGTGGCAGCAGATCGTCGTGTTCGTCGCCATCGCCTCGATGGTGCTGGGCTCGTTCGCCGCGATCGGCCAAAGCAACATCAAGCGCCTGATGGCCTATTCGTCGATTGGCCACATGGGCTTCGCCCTTGTCGGCCTCGCCGCCGGCACGGTCGAGGGCGTGCAGGGCGTGCTCGTTTACATTGCGATCTACGTGGCGATGACGCTGGGAACCTTCGCTGTCATCCTCACCATGAAACGCAATGGCCAGCCGGCCGAGACCGTGGCGGATTTCGCGGGCCTGTCGCGCACCAATCCGATGCTCGCCTTCATTTTCGCGATGCTGCTGTTCTCGCTGGCCGGCATTCCGCCGCTGGCGGGGTTCTTCGCGAAGTTCTATGTCTTCGTCGCGGCGATCAAGGCCGGGCTGTTCACGCTCGCTGTCGTCGGCGTGCTGGCCAGCGTCGTCGGCACCTATTACTACCTGATGATCATCAAGCTGATGTATTTCGATGAGCCGAAGGGCGCGGTCGATCCGATGCGGATCGAGTTGCGCGCGGTGCTCGCGGTCTCCGGGCTGTTAGTGATCTTGTTCTTTGTCTATCCGGGGCCGCTGGTCAGCGCTGCGACCACCGCCGCGAAGTCGCTTTTCTAAATGGCGTTTGCGCTGGGGCCTCAAGCGAGACGTGCCGGCGTTGGACTTAAGGTGTTCGACGAGACCGGCTCGACAAATACCAACGCGATGGACCACGCCCGCGCGGGCGGGCCGGCGCCATGCTGGTTCGTGACGACGATGCAGACGGCCGGTCGCGGCCGGCGCAATCGCGCGTGGGTCGCGCCGCGCGGTAATCTCGCCAGCTCGGTTCTGGAAATTCTCGACGTCACGCCGTCCGTCGCCGCGACGCTTGGCTTCGCCGCCGGTCTCGCGCTCGAGAAAGCGTTGCGACAGGTCAGCGCCGAAGCCGTGCGACGTGCCCCGGACTCCGCCGCGAACGACTATCGGCTCAAGTGGCCGAACGACATTCTCGCCGGCGGCGCCAAGCTGGTCGGGATGAATCTGGAAGCCGAGGCCAGGCCGGACGGCAAGCTGGCCGTCGTCGTCGGCATGGGCACCAACGTGGTCGCCACGCCCGAGAATATGCCCTACGAGACGGCCTGTCTCCATGCGCTGGGCGTCAGCGCCAGCGCGGAAGACCTGTTCGCCGCGCTTTCCGATTCATGGCAGGAGATGCGAGGCATCTGGAACAACGGCCGCGGCTTTCCGGATGTCCGGGCGTTGTGGCTGGAGCGCGCGGCGGGACTGGGCCAGGCGGTCTCGATAAAAACCGGAACCTCGGTTATATCGGGAATATTCGACACCATTGATGACACCGGCTGTATGATCGTGGTCACAACGGACCACAAACGAATCCCGATTGCGGCCGGAGACGTTTATTTCGGCGATATCGCGTCGGCAAAGGCAACACAGTAATGACGCGACCAGACGAACTGACTTTCGCGCCGCTCGGCGGCGTCGGCGAAATCGGCATGAACCTGTCGATCTACGGATTGAGCAAGGGCAACCAGAGGAACTGGTTGGCGATCGACCTCGGCGTGTCGTTCGGCGACGAGGAGCATTTGCCCGGCATCGACCTGATCATGCCGGATATTCGCTTTCTCGAAAAAGAGAAGAAGAACCTCGTCGGCCTCGTGCTGACGCATGCGCATGAGGATCATTTCGGCGCCATCATCGATTTGTGGCCGAAGCTGAAATGTCCGATCTACGCGACCAAGTTCAGCGCGGCTCTGTTCGCCGCGAAGCTCGCATCCGAACGTAACCCGCCGAAAATTCCGGTCACCATCGTCGAGTCCGGCAGCCGGGTCGATATCGGTCCGTTCAATGTCGAGTTCATTCCGGTGGCGCATTCGATCCCGGAATCACATGCGCTGGCGTTGCACACGCCTCTGGGAATCGTGTTGCACACCGGCGACTGGAAGATCGATCCGACGCCGCTGGTCGGCAGCCCCACCGACGAGCGCCGCTTGCGTGAACTGGGCGAGCAGGGCGTGCTGGCGCTGATCGGCGATTCGACAAACGCCGTGCGCGAAGGGCGCTCGCCATCCGAGACCGAAGTCGGCACCAACATCACCGCGCTGGTGAAGGAAGCGAAAGGCCGCGTCGCCGTCACGACGTTCGCGTCGAACGTCGCGCGCATTCGCGCCGTGGCCAATGCCGCGCGTGAGGCGGGCCGCGAGGTCGTGCTGGTCGGCCGCGCCATGGATCGCGTCGTTCAGGTCGCGCGCGAAACCGGGCATCTCAAGGGCGTGCAGAATTTCCGCAGCGTCGATTATTACGGTCACTTTCCGCCGGACAAGGTGCTGGCGCTGTGCACCGGAAGCCAGGGTGAGCCGCGCGCGGCGCTGTCGCGGATCGCCAATGACGATCATCCGCAGGTGACGCTGAATAAAGGCGACACGGTGATCTTCTCGTCGCGCACGATTCCCGGCAATGAAAAAGCCGTCGGCGGCATCATCAACGGGCTGGTCAATCAGGGCATCGAGGTCATCACCGATCGGACCAACATGGTGCATGTCTCCGGCCATCCGCGCCGCGACGAACTCCGCGACATGATCTCATGGGTGAAACCGCAATTGCTGATCCCCGTGCATGGCGAGGCGCTGCATCTGAACGAGCATGCCAAGCTTGCCCGCGCCTGCGGCGTGCCGAAAGTGATGGTCATCAAGAACGGCGATCTGGTCCGGCTCGGCCCGGGCGATCCGGCGGTGATCGAACAGATCCCGTCAGGCCGGCTGTACAAGGACGGCATTATTTTAGAAGATTCGAAATCGCGCGCTGTCGTCGAACGCAAGAAGCTCGGCTTTGCGGGCGCGGCCTTCGTCGCGATTACGATGACGGAGGCGGGCGAACTCGCCGATGATCCGCAGGTCGAACTGCTCGGCATCCCCGAGAAGAACAAGGCCGGCGAGCCGATCGAGGAGATCGTGTTCGATATCGTCGTGACGACGGTCGAAAATCTCCCGAAGGCGCGGCGCCGCGATGCCGACGCGATGGCGGAGTCGGTGCGGCGCGCGGTGCGCGCCGCCATCAACGAGCAGTGGGGCAAGAAGACCGTTGCCTCGGTGTTGGTGTCAGTGATCTGACGAACGAGGTCGAAGGAAACCAATATGCTCGGCCGTCTGAACCATGTCGCGATCGCGGTCGCGGACGCGGAAAAAGCCGCGAGGATCTATGGCACAGCTTTCGGCGCCGAGATTTCCGGCGCGGTCGCGCTGCCGGAACATGGCGTCATCACTGTCTTCGCGACGTTGCCGAATACCAAGATCGAATTCATCCAGCCGCTGGGCGAGAATTCGCCGATCCAGAAATTCGTCGATCGCAATGCTGACGGCGGCATCCATCACATCTGCTACGAGGTGCCGGATATCATCGCGGCGCGGGACCAGTTGATCGCGGAAGGCGCGCGCGTGCTTGGCGACGGCACACCGAAGATCGGCGCGCATGGCAAGCCGGTGCTCTTTCTTCATCCGAAGGATTTTTCCGGCGCGCTTGTCGAGATCGAAGAGAGCTGAGCGGCGGATAGCCCATTACCCGGCACGGACGACGAGGTGGCGCGATTGCGTCACGACCGATCTTGCTCCTCCCAGAAGGGAGAGGGCGATGACTGTTCCGCGTTCCACTTCGCAAACCGAAAACCGAAAGACTTGATCTCATGGCCTATACGATCTCGTCGGCGCTCGCGATCTACTTTGTGTTGTGGTGGATCGTGCTGTTCGTGACGCTTCCGTTCGGCGTCCGGAGCCAGCATGAAGACGGCGATCAGACGGATGGCACCGATCCCGGCGCGCCGATCGTCTCTCGCATGCGCGCGAAATTGGTGTGGACGACTCTGATCTCGCTGGTGATTTTCGTCGCCGGGTTCGGCGCGTTTCGCGCCGGCTATTTCAACATCGAGCGGCTGTCGCAATTGATGGGACTGCCGATCTAGACTTTGCCATATCGCGAAAAAAAGAGCAGGGCTCTCGCCCTGCTCGGAACATTGTGTCGACCCTATTCCCCAAAACAATAAGATTTATTCTTGATTTGATGGGGTGACGCCGCTTGTGCGCGCCAGGGTTCCTCCCGAGACTTGGACCACCAGACGCCCTTGCGTTTGTCTGTTGCACCCTTGGTAATCGAGTTTTTCAATCTTGTCATCTGTTTTGGCAATGATCGTCTAAAATTCAAGCATCTCGTGAAACGATCGTTCGTGCGCCAGGAACAGTTGTGATGATTGCATTTGGGCTTTCGCTTCTTTCAACTGCGCGCGGAGGCCGATGATCGCTGCCTTAATTTAGAGCATTTCCGTCCGAGTGCTCCGTTCTCGACTCGGTTCGAGCCGCGTGGTATTTCGCCGGCAGGAAAGGTGGCCGCATCATGCGCCGTCGGTTGGGCCGATTGCTTCCGATCGTTTTGCTCGCGCTCCTGGTGCAGATCGTTGCGCCGGTCGGTGCGTGCTGGGCTGCGAGTATCGCGGCGTCCGATCCGCTGCATTCCGCCACGATCTGCTCCAGCATCGAGAAGGCCGATCTCGCCGATCCGGGCAACACCGTTCACCACAAGCGAGACGGATCCTGTTCGGCGTGCTGCGTCACCCATGCGGGCGCGCCGATCGGTTCGCCCGTCGCCGCGATCGCGACTCCGGAACGGCATGCCTATCGCGTGGCCTGGCGGGCGTACCGTCCCGACGCGATGGCCGCGCGCGAGTCTTCGCACGCGCAGGCGCGCGCGCCACCCGCATCATCCTGACGACAAGACGATCTCGTGATCGCGGCGATCCATGCGCCGCGATCTCATCGCTTATCGCATGCGCCGGCGTCGATGCCGGCATCAGGATCACCCCATGTTTCGACCCTCTTCGTTGCGTTGGCGCACGCGCGTCGTTTTTCTGATCTCCGCCGCCGCGTTGTCGCTGCCGTGCGCCGCGAAGGCGCAAAGCTCGCGATTGCCGGCCGTCACCATCGATGAGCCGCGGTCACGCGCCGCCGTCGCGCCGCGGCCCGCCCGCAATGTCGCTCGCTTGACGCGCAATCCGCGCACCGTCGCGTCGCCACAGCCGGCGCCGGCCGGCGGGCTCGGCGTGTCGCAAACCTCGCTGACGGTGCTCAGCACACAAGCGGCGTTACGCGAAATCCAACACACCCCCGGCGGCGTCGCGATCGTGCCCGCCGAGGCCTACAAGAATACGACCGTCGCCAACACCATCAAGGACATCCTGGATTACGTGCCCGGCGTGTTCGCGCAGCCGAAATGGGGCGATGACACGCGGCTGTCGATCCGCGGATCGGGCCTGTCGCGCAATTTCCATTTGCGCGGCGTGCAGCTTTACATGGATGGCGTTCCGATCAACACGGCCGACGGCTACGGCGATTTTCAGGAGATCGATCCGACCGCGTATAAATTCGTCGAGGTCTATAAAGGCGGCAACGCGCTGCGCTTCGGCGCGAACGCGCTGGGTGGCGCGATTAATTTCGTCACGCCATCGGGTCGCGATCCTTTCACCAATGTGGTGAGTCTGGACGTCGGCGCGTTCGGGTTTCGCCGCTTGCAGGCATCCGCCGGCGGCGCGAACGGGGCGTGGGACGGCTTTCTCACGGCATCGACGCAAGCGGCGAACGGCTACCGCGATCACAGCGAAGGCCAAGCGACGCGCGTCAGCGGCAACGTCGGCTACCGCGTCAACGAGGACGTCGAGACGCGCTTCTACATCAACGCCAATGAAGTGCGGCAGCGCATTCCCGGAACGGTGACGAAAGCGTCGGCGCTGAATTCGCCACAGACCGCCGCGCCGAATAATCTCGCGCTCGACCAGCAACGCAACATCGATACAGTGCGGGTCGCCAACAAGACGACAGTGCGGTTGGAGAATACAATCGTCGAATTCGGCGCATTCGGTGTCGATCGGCATCTGATGCATCCGATCTTCCAATGGCTCGATTATCGCTATCAGGACTACGGCGCCTTCGCACGCGCCACCGACGACCGCGTGATTGGCGGCTTGCGCAATCGCCTCGTCGCCGGGGTCAACGTGCTGAACGGCAGCATCGACAATCAGCAATTCGTCAACGTGGCGGGACAGAAGGGCGCGCTGGCATCGTCGTCGCTCGACACCGCGAAAAATATCTCGGTCTATGCGGAAAATTCGCTCTACGTCGTGCCGAGTATCGCGCTGGTCGCCGGTGCGCAGTTTCTGCACGCGACGCGCGATCGGCGAGACCGATTTCTGACTGACGGCGACCAATCGGGATCGACGTCGTTCGATCTGCTGAGTCCGAAGTTCGGCGTGCTGTGGCAGGTTGATCCCGCGGTGCAGGTGTTCGGCAATGTCTCGCGCAGCGCCGAGGTGCCGAGTTTCGGCGAGAGCGCGTCGGGACCGGGGATTCCCGTCATCCCCTTCACCAGCATCCGGCCGCAGCGCGCCACGACCTATGAAATCGGCACACGCGGCAATCGCGACGATGTTCGCTGGGAGTTGAC
>JAQGJY010000073.1 GCA_028290325.1 Tardiphaga sp. | reverse complement strand
ATCTGCAACGCGCGATCGATGATGCCGCGCGGGCGGGCATGCCGCTGGCGCTGCCGCCGGGGGTCTATCGCAGCGGCGCACTGAAGCTGCCATCCGGCGCTCAGCTGGTCGGCGCGCGCGGCGCGACTACCCTCCTTTTCAACCGCAGCGGGCCGTCGCTGCTCTCGAGCGAAGGCGCGAACGCGATCGGCCTGACCGGCCTGATCCTGGACGGTGACAACGCGACCCTCCCGGACCGTGGCGCGCTGGTGCATTGTCGCGACGGGCGCGATTTGCGCATCACAGATTGCGTCGTCACCAATAGCGGCGGCAGCGGCATCCTCGTCGAGCGGATCGCCGGCGCGATCAACGGCAATACCCTGACAAATACCAAAATCACCGCGATCGCTTCATTCGACGCGACCGGCCTCGTGCTGTCGCAAAACACCATCGTCGGCGCTTCGCATAACGGCATCGAAATCCTGCGAACGACGATCGGCGATGATGGCACGCTGGTGATCGACAACCGCGTCGAGGACATCAAGGCCGGACCCGGTGGCTCGGGGCAATACGGCAACGCCATCAATGCGTTTCGCGCCGGCAATGTGATCGTGCGCGGCAATCGCATCCGCAACTGCGACTATTCCGCCGTGCGCGGCAACTCGGCGTCGAACATTCACATCACCGGCAACAGTGTCTCGGCCGTACGCGAGGTCGCGCTGTATTCCGAGTTCGCTTTCGAAGGCGCGGTCATCGCCAACAACATCGTCGATGGCGCGGCGGTCGGCGTCTCGGTTTGTAATTTCAACGAAGGCGGACGGCTCAGCGTGGTTCAGGGCAACATCATCCGCAATCTCATTCCGAAACGGCCGATCGGCACCGCGCCGGACGACGACGCCGGCATCGGCATTTATGTCGAGGCGGATACGTCGGTGACGGGCAATGTGATCGAGAACGCGCCGGCCTTCGGCATCATGGCCGGCTGGGGCAAATATCTGCGCGACGTCGCTATCTCGGGAAACGTCATCCGCAATGCGTTCATCGGCATCGGTGTGTCGATCGTCCCCGGCGCGGGTACCGCGCTGCTCAATGCCAACATGATTTCAGGCAGCAAGCGCGGCGCGGTCGTCGGCCTCGACCATGCCAAGGCGATGACGCCGGATATCGCCGCCGACGGCGCAGCGCGCTATCAGCAGATCGCGCTATCGGCAAACGTGGTTCGTTAGCCGGTCTTGCGAAGCAACGAGTAGCGTTCGCGCATCAGCGTGAAGTCCAGCGCGTTCTGCCAAGGCGGCAGCGCGGGCCTGTCGGCGCGCGGCGCGGACGGTGGCGACACCAGGACCGGAGCCGGCATTGGCACGGCCGGACCGTCGATCCGGATCGGCGCGACGACGCGCGGCAGCAGATCGGAGGCGACGGCGATCGAAGCCATCGGCTCTGTTTCCAGCGCCCGCGATGGCTCAGTGAAGCGCGCCGAAAGACGCTGCGGTTCGACCTCCGGCAGCAGATGTCGGCGTGGCGGAAGCGGCCGGCCGTTGTCGAGCCAGGCCAGATCGACCGGCCGGTTGTTTGGCAGCGCCTCGGTGGAGACCAGCAGCTTCCAGGTATCGACCGCCGACTTGGCGTCGCGAACATTGTCCAGAAGTTCGGCGCGCGTGAAGTAGAGTTGCCAGCGCCCGGTCTCGTAAAGTTCGGTGAGATGAGCCAGCCGTTCTTCGGCAAGGTCATGGAAGCGCGACAGGATCTGGCGTCCGCGCGAGATGTTGGAAGGGCGCATAGGATGAAATCCGCGAGAGAAGAACGGACGCGACGCAACCAACCGAATCAAAATGTAAATTAAGTCAATACTCTTAATGAACTGTTAATTTTGTCCATGGGTTTGATGTCGCCTACCCGTAAAAATTTCGCCCGATGTCTGATCGCGTCGGCGGCGGCCCAAACAAAAAACCCGCCCGGGGGACAACCGGGCGGGTCAAGCCGTATCGACGCTGGGTGGATGGGCGGGGTGCGTCGAGCGGCCAGGGAGGGCTTTTCAGCCTCCATATTCGTCTGTCGCGGCAGCCGCGACCGACGTTCAAGGATCAGGAAGATTGCTTGCGCATGGCGCTGTCGAGGTCGATCGCCGCGAACAGGGCCAGCAGCGCGCGCGGCGACGGCGCGCCCATTCGCTCGTTTAGCCTGACGATATTGACGCTTTCCTGCCGGATTCCAGCATAGGTCCGCGCCAATACGGCGTCTTGTGTCAGCGCGGTATCGATCCGGCGGGTTTCAGGTGGCGAAAGACGTCCGGTGGCGCGCCAGGGCAAAAGGGATTCCGGCCCCAAGGTGAGGGCTTCCGTGCCGCTATTCGCCATCATGTTCAGATCCCGTGGGCCATGCAGGCGCCCGACGCGCTAGCCACCTTGCAGGATATGTCGCCCGCGAGCCGGCAAAGGTTCGACGCCGCCGACGAATTTCGTCACTCCGCAATCAGTCCGGACTCGCTGGGTTGCAGGGCGTTAGACACCAAACTTAAAGGGTTGCCGGCTAACTTGTTGTCGCTGTCAAGAACAGCTTTGTTCGATGAGCAGTCACCAAAATGATTAGTCTTGCCCGTTTGCTTCCCGTCTTTGTGCACGGCGACACACTCGGCCGTCGAAGCGGATTGAGCGACGAGGTCCTCGCGCGTCGCGTCAAGCAACGGCGCAACACGCTGTGTCTTCAGTTCAGCAGCTATGTCTGCATGGCCGCCGTGATGTCGGTTTACGCTTATGGCGACATCATACCCAAGGTGATGCCGCTCGCGTTCCTGCTCTCCGGCGGCGTTGCCACCCTCTGCTTTCTGATGACGTCGCAGTTGCGGTTCAACGATCACTTCCACGATCACTATCTGACGCTCGTGCAGATGGCCGCGAACATCTTGCTCCAGACCTCGTTTCTGTGGCTAGCGCCGCAGATCGGGTATCTGTTCCTATGCGTGATATTCATGACCTTCACATTCGCGACGTTGCGCATGACGATGTGGCAGTCGATAAGCGCATGGACCCTGATTACCCTGGGACTCGCGTGCCTCTTCCTGATGACCGATCTGCGGATTGGATTTCCCGCAACCAGTTTCCTCGAACGTGTCGCCACCGTATTGCTTGTCTCCTCGACGATTGGCCTGTTCGGCGTGATCGGGTTTTACGGCAGCGCGCTACGCCATCAGCTTTATCAAGGCAAAAAGGCCCTCCGCGAAGCCTACGACCGAATTGAAGAACTCGCCGAGATCGACGATCTGACCGGCGCCTTCAATCGCCGCAGTATCATGCGGAAGCTGAGCCACGACATCGCGCGTAGCGCGCGGCTAAAGCGCGCCTGCTCCGTCGCACTCATCGATCTCGACTGGTTCAAACGCATCAACGACACCTATGGCCACCCCGCCGGCGATGAGGTGTTGCGGACTTTTTCGATCACGGCGTTCGCCAACCTGCGCGAGGTCGATTCCTTCGGCCGCTATGGCGGCGAGGAATTCATGCTTGTGCTTCCGGAAACCTCGCAGAGCGAAGCCGTGCGCATTCTCGATCGGCTTCGTCTGATCTTTGCCGAGATCGACTGGAGCGGGTTGTCGCCGGCTTTGACGATCTCATTGTCCGCCGGGGTCGCAACGTGGCACCCGAGCGAAACCACCGAGGCCTTGCTCGCGCGTGCCGACGCGGCGCTTTATTCCGCCAAGCGCAGCGGCCGCAACTGTATCGCGAGTGCGGCGTGACACTCAGGATCAAGCCATGAGAGCGAAAGTGGCGACCGCCCCGGTAACCCTGCTCGACGAGTTGCAGGCCAACCTTGCACATGAGTCGGTGGCGCGCCGCGTTCAGTCGCTGCGCCGCGTCACCGATCTGTTTCTTGGCCGTTGCGTCGATTATTCCGACGACCAGATCGCGCTCTTCGACGACGTGTTCAGCTGTCTGATCCGGCACGTCGAGTCGGACGCGCTCGCCCTGCTCGCGGAACGCCTTGCGCCGATTCCGACCGCGCCGCCAAACACCTTGCGCAACCTTGCGCTTCACGAGTTGATCGAGGTCGCCGGGCCGCCGCTGGCCCAGTCCGAGCGGCTCGACGACGCGGTTCTGATCCAGTGTGCCCGTGGCCGAAGCCAGCAGCATCTGCTCGCGATCTCAAAGCGGCTGACGGTCAACGAGGCCGTGACCGACGTTCTGATGGAACGCGGCGACGATGATGTTGTGAATTCAACGGTCGGCAATCCGGGCGCGCGTTTTTCCGAGCATGGCTTCGCGACGATGGTGACGCGCGCGGAAGGGAATGACAGCATCGCCGCGTGCGTGGGGCTGCGGCGCGATGTACCACGCCATCATCTGCTCAAGCTGATCGCGAAAGCCTCCGAAACCGTGCTTGCTTCGCTCGCAGCCGCCCATCCTGATGCGCACAAGGACGTCTTGTTTGCTGTCGGCGAAGCAACGCGGCGCGCGCGCTCGGCAAAACAGGGTATCTTGCCGAAAACCGCGGTCTCGCACGCACTGGTGCGGTCGCTTTACAACGACGGGCGACTTGACGAACAGCAGGTCGCGCGGTTTGCCAGCACGGACAAGTTTGACGAAGTCACCGCCGCGATCGCGTGCCTCACCCAGGTCACGGTCGATCTCGCCGAAACCATCATGATCGAAGCGCGGATCGAGGGCATCTTTATCCTCGCCAAGGTCTGCAATTTCAGTTGGACGACGGTGCAATCGATCATCGCGATGCGCTCCAAGCTGTCCAATCTGGTCCCAAGCGAGACGGCCGAGCACCGCGAGGCCTATGCCCGACTGCGCCAGACCACCGCGCTGCAGGTGCTCCGCTTTCACCGCATGCAGCAATCGACAGCGGCGGCCGACGGCGCCTCGCCAAACGGCATCATCGGCATCCGAAATTCCGCGGATAGCGCTGAATCTTAGCGGATTGAGTTCAGCGCCACATCTATGGCGCGTGATTCCTCGTTTTTGCCCCTCTCTGGCCACGTCCGACCTGTCTCTGCGACGGTGGGACTGGCGGACGGGGAGAATGCCAAATGAGACGGGCGACCAATG
>JAQGJY010000045.1 GCA_028290325.1 Tardiphaga sp. | reverse complement strand
ATTTCGGCCACCGCATGCGCGGTCTTGAACACCTCGTCGACAGCCTTCTTGTCGCCGATCGGCACGTCGAACAGCACGTTGCCCTTGAACTGCTCCCAGACCTGCGGCGCGCCGGGCTTCACGGCATTGACCAGACCAACCACGGCCGGCAGCGGCGACCATTCGACGACGATCGCTTCCAGCGCGTTGCGCGCCGCATCGATCGTGTCCGTGACGACGAAGGCGACGGCGTCGCCGACATGGCGCACGATCTTGTCCGCGAGGATCGCATAAGGCGGACCGGTGAACGGATTGTCCGGCAGATTGAATACGCACGGCAAACCGCCGAGGTCCGCCACGTCGGCGGCGGTGAGAATCGCGGCGACACCGGGCAGCGCCTTGGCGGCGGCGACGTCGATCGTGAAGGTCGCGTGCGCGTGCGGCGAGCGCAGCACCAGTGCGTGCAGCGCGGCGGCAGGCGCGTGATCGTCGGTGTAGCGGCCACGGCCGCGAATCAGCGCGTCGTCTTCCTTGCGCAGCACGCTCTGGCCGACGCCGAATTTGATGGGAGCCATCTGCTCTCTCCGCTGTTTTTAGATTTGTTCTATTGTGCAGTGGAATGGCAGCGAGTGCAAATCAACTCGGGTCATCGCGGGGCGCAGCGGCCTCGCGATTGTCGCCCAAGCGCGCCCCGAACGACGTCGTGCGATCAAGCGCGCACCAACCGCCGCAGCCAGCTCGGCCCAAACAGCGTCAGCACCAGCGCGCCGTAGACCACCACGCCGACAATGATCAGCACGCCAAGCGTCGCTTCGTCGCGCATCCAGGTCATGGTCGCGAACTGCGCGGCGCACAGCCGCGCGGTGCCCCACAACGCCGCCGCCATTGTCACGCCGACGATGACGAATTTGGCAAGCGACACGAGCCACGCCCGGTCCAGCACGAGATAGCCCGCGCGCACCGCGAAAAACATCACCAGCAACAGGTTGACCCATGCGCCCGCCGCCGTCGCCAGCGCAAGCCCGACCTGCGCCAGTGACCCGACCAGCACGATCTTCAGCGCGACGTTGACCGCGACCCCTGTCAGCGCCGCCGTCACCGGCGTCGCGGTGTTCTTGCGCGCATAGAAGGTCGCGACCGCGCTGCGGATCAGCACGAAGGGGATCAGCCCGACCGCATAGGCCGACAACGTCGCGGCGGCTGACGCGGCATCGGCGGACGAAAACGCGCCGCGCGCGAACATCGCGCGCATGATCACGTCGGGCACCACGATGAAAGCCGCAAGAAACGGCACTGTGAACAGCAACGTGAAATCGAAGGCGCGGCGCTGCGACGCCATCGCGCCGGCATGATCGCCGGACGTGATCCGCCGCGCCATCTCCGGCAACAACACGGTGCCGATCGCGATCCCGATCACGCCGATCGGCAGCTGGTTGAGACGATCGGCGTAATACAACGCCGACAGCGCGCCGGCCGGCAAGAAGGTCGCGATGATGGTGTCGGCAAATAACGCCACCTGGGTGCCCATCGAACCCAATGTCGCGGGCCCCAGCGCGCGGAAAAATCCACGCACGTCGTCGTCAAGTTTCAGCGGCGCGAATCTGGGCAGGCCATTGCGCCGCGCGAGATCGCCAGCCAGCAAAAAGTATTGCAGGAAGCCCGAAATCAGCACGCCCCATGCGGCGGCGTGACCGGCGGTCGGGAAGAAGGCCGCGAGCGCCAATGTCGCCATCATCGCGACGTTGAGAAAGATCGGCGCGGCGGCGGCGCTGGCGAAGCGCTGCATCACGTTGAGCATGCCGCCGTACAGCGTCACCATCGTGATCAGCGTCAGGTACGGAAACGTGATGCGCGTCAATTCGATCGCCAGCGGACCGCGCACCGGATCGTCGGTGAAGCCCGGCGCCAGCAGCACGATCACCTGCGGCATGAACAGCCAGGCCAGCGCCAGCAACACGATCTGGGACGTCAACAGCAGCGTGAAGATGCGATCCGCGAACAGCTTCGCCGAGGCCGCGCCGCCATTTGCCGAGACGTGGGCGTAAGCCGGCACGAACGCCGCATTGAACGCGCCTTCGGCGAAGATCGCGCGGAAATGATTCGGCAGGCGTAGCGCCACGAAGAACGCATCGGCGACCGGGCCGGCGCCGAGGATCGCGGCCAGCATGATGTCGCGCGCGAACCCCGTCAGCCGCGACAGGAGCGTATAGCCGCCGACAGTGAAAATGCGCCTCAACATGCAGCGCTTCTACAGGAATGGGAGGAATCGCCAAATGGGATTTGTGGTGGAAGCGCGCGGCCCGCCCTTACGAATGCGCCGTGGATCGAGAATTACCCGACCGCCTCATGCACGGCCGCGATCACGCGGTCCTGCGCCTCGGTGTCCAGATAAGCATGCATCGGCAGGCTGATGACGTCGGCCGACAGCGCCTCGCAGACCGGCAAGCCACCGTCGGCCACCGGGAATCCGCGATACGCCGCCTGCTGATGCAGCGAGCGCGCATAATAAATCGCGGTCGGCACGCCCTGCGCTTTCAGCGCGGCGGCGAAGGCGTCGCGATCACAGCCTTTCGGCAGCCGGATCGTATATTGCGCCCAGACCGAGCTGTTGCCGCTGGCAATGCCGGGCACCGTGACGACGTTGCCGAGTCCACGCTTGTAGCGTTCCGCCGTCGCATTGCGCGCCGCGATCTCGTCGTCGAAAATCTTCAGCTTCTCGATCAGGATCGCCGCTTGAATCGTATCGAGCCGCCCGGTCAGACCGAGCCGGACATTGTCGTATTTGTCCGAGCCCTGGCCGTGGACGCGAATGCTGCGCAGCGTATCCGCCAGTTCGGCGTCGTTCGTGAAGATCGCGCCGCCGTCGCCATAACAGCCAAGCGGCTTGGCCGGAAAAAAGCTCGTCGTGGTCGCATGGCCGAACGTGCCGAGGCGCCTGCCTCGATAGGTCGCGCCGAGACTTTGCGCCGCGTCGTCGATGACGATCAATCCTTCCGCCGCGGCAACATCCGCGATGGCGTCATGATCGGCGCTCTGGCCGAACAAATCGACCGGCACCACGGCCTTCGGGGTCAGGCCAAGTCTTTTCGCGGTCGCGATGCCTTGTCGCAACGACGCGGCCGTCATGTTGAACGTGGCGGCATCGACATCGACGAAAACCGGCGTCGCGCCGGTCCGCGCCGCCGGCGAAGCCGTCGCGCAAAAGGTGAAGGACGGACAGAACACCGCATCGCCCGGACCGACGCCCTTGGCCATCAACACCATGACCAGCGCATCGGTGCCGTTGGCGCAGGAGATGACGTGCGTCGCACCCGTATAAGCGGCGAGATCGGCTTCGAGCTGTGTGACTTCTGGCCCGTTGACGAACTGGCAATGCGTCAGGACGCGGGTGACGGCTTCGTCGATCTTGCTGCCGAGCCTGCGGCGCTGCGCGCCGATGTCGATGAACGGCACGGGAGTCGAAGACACGTGATCGTGGCGTAAATGCTGGTTCATGGGACTTTCTGAAAATGATCAGCCGGCGACGCGGCGCGGTACGCCGACGACGGATGGCTTGGCGGCGCGCGCCTTCAAGGGCGCCGGCTGTGTTGGTGATTCCAGACAGCGGATCGCGATTTCAAGGCTGGCGACGCCTTCGGCGCCGGTCACGGCGGGCACGCCGCCGGTGCGAACGGCACTGAGGAAGGCGATCAATTCGGCCCGCAGCGGCTCGTCGTGGCCGACCGGCAGATGCCGCATCGAATAAGACCCGTCCGGCTTGAAGCCGAAACATTCCGTCACCTGTCGTGTCAACAGATCGCCGGTGACGTATTTGCCGCGCGTCGCCACGGTGACGCTGCGCGCCTTGAACGGCGTCAGCCAGTTGGTGTTGATATGCGCGAGCACGCCGGAGGCGGTGCGGAATTGCAGCAGCGCGATGTCCTCGCGCTCGGCGATGGCGCTGGCGAGTTGCGGCTGCACCTCGACGATGTCGGAATCGGTGAACCAGCGAATCAGATCGATGTCGTGCACGGCAAGATCGATGACGACGCCGACATTCGACATCCGCGGCGGAAACGGCCCGACGCGCGTGATGCCGATCGAGAGAATGTCTTCGTCCGCGATCGCGGCCTTGATCGCGGCAACCGCCGGATTGAAGCGCTCGACATGCCCGACCATCAAGGTCACGTTGGCGCGCGCGGCGGCTTCGACAATCTCGCGGCCCTCCTGCACGCTGGACGCGATCGGCTTCTCGACGAGAATATGAATGCCGTTGGCGATGCAGGTCAACGCGATCTCGTGATGCAGATGCGTCGGCGCCGCAATGGTGACGGCATCGACGCCGGCGGCGAACAGGCCCTCCAGCGTATCGAAGACCGGACAACCGATATATTCGACGGCGCGGTCGCGATGGGCTTGCAGCGGATCGACGATGCCGACCATCGTCACGCCAGGCAGCCCGGCCAGCACGCGACCATGATTGCTGCCCATGATGCCCGCGCCGACGACGCCGACGCGCAGCGCTTGTCCCGTCTCTGTCGCCATCAAACTCGCCCTTTAGGTCATCGATCGTCTGGAACTGTCGCCAACGGTCGCTGATCTCCTAGCACGGCGACACAAATGTGGCGAACACCCGCACGATTTACGCATACACGTTTTGATTCAAACGATTACACAGTTCGGCCATGATTGGGTTCGCCGCGGGTCGCATTCCGGGGCTCGGAAGCTCTCGCTGGACCGAAACGCGAAATCCAAGCACGATGAAGCCGACAAATTCCGGGTTCGCTTGCGCTATCGCGCTTTGCCGCGGCCCGACATGGCTGCCAATCACGTCCGCCGGTAATCATCCTCGATGCGGATGATGTCATCCTCGCCGAGATAGCTGCCGGTCTGGACCTCGATCAGCTCAAGCTGGATCTTGCCGGGATTTTCCAGCCGGTGGGTCGCGCCAATCGGAATGTAGATCGATTCGT